>CAMLLF010000165.1 GCA_946480705.1 uncultured Lysobacteraceae bacterium
GCAGCCTTGGCGTTGCCGACCTGCACCTGGCGCACGCTGCCGCCGGCGTCGCAGACGCGGCGGCCGTTCGCGTCGCTGACGGCGACGGGGCACGGCGTCACGAAGCCGCGAATCACCTTGCGTCCGTTGCGCTGCGTTTCCACCGCATCGATGCCGACCGTGTCGGGCCATGCCTGCGCGCCGGCCTGCGGCGCCCACGGCGCGACGCGGAACACGCCCCAGGCGCCGGCCTGGAACATGTTTGCGGTCCAGCCGCGGTAGAGGTAGTCGCCGGGCACGCGGAAGCGGCCGCCCGACGGCGTGGAGCCCGGCGTTTCGTCCAGCACCACGTCGTAGACACTGGCCGCGCCGTAGCCAGTCAGCGTGCTGACGGTGGCCGATTTCGGGTTGTGGCCAATGCGTGTGGAGTCGGCCGTGAACGGTTCCTCCTGCCACAGATGGCCGGTCAGCTCCCAGGTGATCTGGTTGTCGCCGTCGCCGCCGGGCATCAGCAGGCGCACGCGCGCCGGCATGCCGGCCGGAGCGCGCAGGATCGGCGTCTGCGGTTCGGCGCCGACGAGCACGTTGGCCGTGGTGCGCGTCTCGTCCACCTGTGACATGGGCAACAACGAGATATTGGTCAGATCGGTCTGCGTGAGGTTGCGCCAGTCTTTGGGCGCATCGCTGCCCATCGCGCCGTCGAGTTCGTTGCCGAAGCGCAGCCACGCGGGCTCGGCGCGGTAGTTGAAGCCGGCCAGCGGATTGCCGGTTTCCCACCAGGAATGGCCGTTGGTCAGCATGTTCGCGTCGTTCTGGTACATCAGCACGAATTCGCGGAACACCTTGTCGCCGGACCAGATCGTCGCCTGGGCCTGCGTGGTCGGATCGGCCTGCCAGCGCGAGCCGGCCGGTTCGACGACGAGCGCGCCGAACAGGCCGTGGTAGACGTGCATCAGCGGATCGGACGGCAGCAGATTGACCGAACCGAATTCCACCGGCGTCTGCGTGGTGCCGGCTATCGTGCCGGCATACCACCAGTAGTCGACGCGGCCGCCGGGCGGCGCGGTCTGCACCGGGTTGGCGCCGACGCTGGCGCCGTCGCTGGCGCGCAGGTCGTAGCTCAGCAACTGCGCATGCAGGCCGACGTTCGGTGACGGCGCGATCTGCACGAAGTTGTACGGCGCTGCGTAGGTGAGGCCAAAGCGCGAGGCAGCTTCGTACGCCGAGAACGCGGGCTCGTTGCCGTTGAAGGTGTTGACCAGCGTGACGTGGATCCAGTCGCCCGCGTTGGCGCGCAGCACCAGCGGTTCGACCGTGTCGCGCGGCGTGTGCTGGCCGCCCTTGGGCACGGCGACGTAGACGAGTCCCAGCGGATCCTGCAGCGGATTGGACGTGTCGCTGCGGCCGTGGCCGAGATTCGCGCCGCGGCTGTTGTAGACGAGTGCACCGTCGTTGCGCCCGAGCGCCTGCTGCACCGTCATCGCATGCACTTCGTATTCGCGGATGCAGGGCTTGCCGCCGGAGCAGTCGGTCGTCATGCCGGGCGGCGGTTTCATCGCATCGGTGCTCGCAGCGGCCGGCTCGTCGTACAGCGGCTTGAGATGCGGCTGGCGCTGCGTCGTATTCCAGGAGCGCAGCAGTCCCCAGGCGCCGTTGGTCAGACCTTCGTAGGACGCGTCGGGGTTGTACAGGTAATCGACCGGTCCCTTCGCGTCGAGGCGCGGCATGCGCATCAGCAGTTCGTAGTGCTCCGACAGGATGATGAACTGCGTGCTGCGATAGCCCGAGTCGGGCTCGAACGGCTCGGCCAGCCAGCGCACGCCGTGCATCGTGAAGTCGTGCATCGAGGTGTGCGCGCCGGCCAGCAGCCGAATTTGTACTTTGTCGCCCTCGTAGGCATGCAGCAGCGGCGTGTACGGATCCGTCGGCGCCATGCCCGCGGAAATCGGATCGCGCGGGAAGGTGAAGCAGCCGGTGCCGCTGCACATGGGATTGATCTGCGCGCCGCCTTGCGGCTGGCGCGAAAAGGCCGGATCGAGGCGTTCGATCGAGCGGTACGACGCGGACAGATCGGCCGCGTCGGGCGCGGCGTCCGGATTCGTCACGAGCGGTTTGAACACGCGCAGCGGCAGCGGCTCGCCGCGGTAGTTCATCGAGATCATGCCGGCGCCGAAATCGGTGACCAGCAGCGGTTGCGGCGGCCACGGCGCCGAGCCGGGCAGGTTCGGAATCAGCGACTGCGGCAGCTGCGCCGTCGGCTGCGGTGGGCAGTTGAGGCAGTTGAGCACGTGCGCCGGATCGGCCCAGCCGTAGTAGCTCTGGTTCGGCGCCAGCAGGATGCAGTTGAAATCCGGCGGGCGTTGTTCAACGACCTTGCCGTCGGGATCGGTGTAGCGATAGCAGTCCGGCCGGTGGCGGCTGCCGGCGGTGTAGGCATGCTGGGTATCGCCCCACTCGAGCGCGAACTCGCGATAGTTGTCGCCGTGGTTTTCCCGCGACTTGAACAGGATGTTGGCTGCGTAACTCGTGGGGCCGCCGTCGTCGCGGACGCCGAACTCGGTCTTGCCGTCGAGCGAGGTCCAGGTCGAGCCGGCCGGTTCGATCAGCAGGCCGCCGTAGAGGCCGATCATCTGATGCGTGGACGGACCGAAATGATCGTGCGTGAACACGGTCATGTAGGTGCGGTCCTTCTCGCCGACCGCCGCGGGCTGCTGCATCAGCGGGTCGAGCCACCAGCGCTGCACGGTGGCCTGCGCGCCGACCCAGGCGCGGCTCTCGGCGCCGGGGCCGTTGCCCAGCGCGGCGATCGCCTTGGGATGCAGCAGGCGCTGCTTGCGCCGCATCGGGTCCCAGAGTCCGCCGGTCTTGTTGATGCCTTCGATGCGTTCGCGCACTTCCTCGGGGCTGAACGTCCCGTCTTCGTAATTGAAACCATTCGCCGCGCCGTCGGAGGCCATCACGTCGAACTTCACGAGATGGATGTGCTGGCCGAGGATGTCGGTCGGCGTGCGCACTTCGAAATCGTCGAGTTCGAAATAGGCCGGCACCAGGTTGGTGTGCCAGTACTCGATGACGTCGTTGTTGTGAGCGCGGAAGAACAGCGGCTCCGGCGGACGGCGGCCGTCGACGTAATCCTTCACGTCGCCCCACAGCGACAGGATGCGCTGCTGCGGGTAGTGCCAGCCGGCCTTGTTGAACACGGCATCCAATTGCAGATTGGCACCTTTGTAGCGGCGCAGTTCGTTGCCGACGGCCTTGCCGTCGACGACAGCAGGATCGGCGAACGGCGCGCCGGGCTGCGGGCCGCGCGGCAGTCCGTTGACCTTGAACGGCGCCGGCTGCGCTTCGGGCGTGAAGCTCGCGTGCTGCGGCTTGCCGAAGTACGCCATCGCGCGCTTTTCCGCGGCGGTGCCGTCTTCGGGTAGCTCGTAGGCTTTGATCGTGTGCAGGTCCTTGGACCAGTCCAGCGCCGTGTGCTGTTCGTTCGCAATCGTGGCGTCGCTGATCAGATGACGCGGCAGGCCGCCGTCGAAGCGTTCGCCGGTTTTCGTGTCGACCGCGAAATCGAGCGGCGGGTGCGGCGGCCGGTGGCCGGCCACGCCCGGCACGAAAAACGGAAAGCCCGGATGACCGTCGCCGTCGACCTGGGCCTGGCCGTCGACGATGCGCACTTTCGCCGGCAGCGGCGCCATCGCGTACTGCGGCAGCGGCACGACCGCGGGAATCGGCGTGCCGCGCGGGATCTCGCCGTCGGGCAGGGCGCGCGCATCGCTGCGCGGTCGGCCGTCCGCATCGAGCGCGATGCCCGCCTCGAACACGTCGTGCGTGCGGTACAGCGCCCACATGCCGGCGGCAAAATGTGGATAAAAGTGGCAGTGGAAAATGGAATCGCCCGTCGTGAGGTTGCGATTGCCGCTGCCGCCGAACACCAGCTCCGCGGTGAAGGACGAGCCCGGACCGATCGCCTGCGAGTCGAGGTAGTTGCTCTGGCTGGTCTCGGGCGAGCGCAGCCACTGGTGCGCGTGGTGGTGGTGGACGTGATGTACCGCGGCGCCGGAATGCAGCACGCGGAAACGCGCGTGATCCCCGAGATAGGCGTGGTAGACGTTGGACGGATCGTCCGGATAGAACGCCTTCGTCGCCTTGCGTCCCGGCCGTGGCTTGCACGGATCGGCCGGTTCGAAGGTCAGCGGATCGGTGTTGAACTTCACCGTGAGGTCTTGCAGTTCCGCCGTGGTGCACGGCGCATTGGCCGGCACGTCGACGACGAGGGCCGGATCGCCGATGGCCCAGGAGCTCAGGAAAAATTCTTCGAACTTGCATTCGGGGCAGTCGGCCGCCGGTCCCACGCCGATGCGGTTGGCCAGCACCTGCGGTGCGATGCCGCCGATGCCGTAGTTGATCGCGAAGGAATCGGCGCCGGCATCCTCGCGCGGCACCTGGCTGTTCTTCGCCGACATGAAATCCGGGAAGGCCTGCACCACGTCCTGTGACTCGTGGTAGACGATCGTGACTTCGCGGAACGGCCGGTTGCGTTCCGGCAGCATCGGGTTGTCGCCGGCGGGTATGCTCAGCGGACCGCGGCCGGGACCGGTGATCAGCGCGGTCAGGTCGGTGTGCACGATGCGGTTGTCGCGATCGAGCATGCGCAGGATCGGCAGGCCCGCGCGGGCATGACCGGCCGGATAGACGGCGTCGTAGTCGATGCGCGGATGGCCCGACGGCAGCGTGCCCGTGGTGGCCAGGCGCAGATCGTCTTCGCCGACCTGGCTGCGATACCACTCGCTTGCGCGCGGCTGCACGTTGACCGCGCCGAACAGGCCGGTGGACAACTGCATTTCGTTGAAATTGTTGTACTGCCCGGCCGTGCTGTAGAGCAGGTTGGTGCCTTCCTCCTGCGCATACAGCCGGTAGGTGATGCTGGCACCCGGCTGCACGAGGCCCGAGTGCTGGCCGTCGCCGATTTCCGGGTTCTGTCCGGCCCAGGTGCCGTCGCTCGCGATGGTGTCGACGGGCTGCAGCCCGGCGACGTGGATCGATGCGGTGCGCGTGACCGGCTGCATCACGTCCTTGGGCGCCGGCGCGAGCAGGTTCTGGAAACGTATTTCGAGGCAACTGCCGGCGTTGACTCGCAGCACCAGCGGGCGCGGACGCTTGTCGGGCCTCAGCATCACCTTGCCCGGCTGGAGGCCGTCGGCGGCCGGATCGGTGGACACCACGTCGGCGCGCAGCGCGTAGATCTCGCCGTCGGTGCGCGTCGTGCCCAGGCGATTGACCTGGAAGGCATGATCCAGCGCGACGACGTCGGCCTGCACGGTGCCGTCGCAGTGCCCACGCGCCGGCGCGTCGGCCGCGCGCAGCGGCGAAATCCAGAGGGCGGGAACCAGCACGAACGCGCACGACCACAACCGCAACGGCAAACGCATGGTTCACCTCGCAACGGAAAGACGGATGGCTGGAAACTTGTCTACAAGTTTCGTGTTGCACAATAACCGATATGGAAAGATTCGGAAGCCCTCTCCGGCGTCGCGCCGCCGGCGGCGGCAAACCGTTCCGGCTCGCCCCGGACACGACGGTGCCGGCCGACTGCGGATGCAGTAACCGTTTCCCGGCCGTGCCGCTTTCCATCCCCTGTCAGAAGTGCATTTGTCCAGAACCTTTGCTGAGGCAGGCGTAAAAAACCGCGCCCGGCTATCATGAAAATTCATCATTGCCGCCAGCGTGCGGCAGTGTTGCCTGCCCTCATTGCCGGCGCGTTGCCGGCGGGATAAGTTCGCGGGCGGCAGCCATCGGGGTGCGACCATGGGCAATGGATTCGGATGCGGGGCCGTGCTGCTGCTCGCCGCCCTCGGCGCGCAGGCAACGGAGCAGGACCACGCCGCTCATGCAGCGCACGCCGCCGCCGCGGCGCCGTCGATGCAGGGCGAGACGGTTGCCGGCGCGGTCGCCGACGTGCCCGTGCAGGACCAGTCAGGCCGCACGCGGCATTTCCATCGCGATCTGATTCAGGGCCGTCTGGCTGCGCTCAATTTCATCTTCACGCGCTGCACGACGATTTGCCCGCTGCTCGGCACGCGCTTCGCCCAGGTGCAGAAGCAGCTCGGCGACGATGCCGCCCGCGTGGCGCTGATCTCGGTGAGCATCGATCCGGCGAACGACACGCCCGCGGAACTCGCGCGCTGGAGCCGTGCGTTCGGTGCTGCGCCAGGCTGGGATCTCGTGACCGGCGCGCGCGCGGACATCGACCGGCTCGCGCGTTCGCTGGGTGCGTCGGCCGCCGATCCGGCGTCGCACGCGCCGCTGGTCGTGCTGATCGACGAGCGCGGCACGCCGCGTCCGTGGCGCCGGCTCGACGGCCTCGCGGATGCCGGCGTGCTGACGGCGGCACTGCGCGAAGCGCTGGCGCGACCCGTGGAATGAAGCTGGCCACGATCCTCTTCGCCGCATTGCCGATTCTGCAGGGCAGCGCCGGTTCCGCCGACGGCGGCGAGCGGATCTTCCGCGAGGGCGTTTCGCCGCGCGGTAGGCCGCTGGTCGCGACCGTGGGCCGTGGCGACGCGGTGCCGGCGGCGCTGCTGCCCTGCGTGAACTGCCATGGCGCGGACGGTCGCGGCCGCAGCGAAGGCGGCGTGCGGCCGGCCGATATCAGTCCGTCGGCGCTGTTGCGGCCGTTGCGCGACGAGCGGCGGCAACGGCCGGCGTATGACGCGTCGCGGCTGCGCCGCGCGATCACGATGGGCATCGATGCGGGCGGCCAACCGCTCGATGCGGCGATGCCGCGCTATGCGCTGAGCCTCGCCGATGCGGATGATCTGCTGGCCTATCTGGCACGTCTCGACCAGCGGCACGAGCCCGGCGTGGCACCGGATCGGCTGCGCATCGGCGTGCGTGGCGCGGTGCTGGCGGCGCCGGCGCAGGAAATCTACGGTCGGCACATCGAACTGGTGCACCTGTCGCGTCCACCCGCGCGCAGCGACGACCTGCTGCTGCTCATCGACGCCGGCGCCGACGGCGACGAGAGCCTGACTGCCGCCGCAGCTGAGGAATTGCCGGCGATCGTCTTTGCCGCTGACAGCGACGACGCGGGCCGCGGCGGCTTCGTCATCACCGCATCGCTCGCCGCGCGGCAGCGTGCGCTGGAAAGCCTTGCGGCATCGGTGCCGGCGCCGCGCGTGATACAGGACTGCGGCGAGGTGGCGGGGCTGTCTACCGCGCACACGCTGCTGCTGACCGGGCGTGTTGCCGCCGCGTGCGACCTCGCGCAGCTGCCGTGGCCCGCGGGGCAGAGCCTGCGCATCGCACTGCCGGCGCCGCCCGAGGCAGCGCTGCGGCAGGCCGTCGCGGAGCACGTGCTGCAGCTCGTCGTGGAATTGCTGCGACAGGCTGGCCGCGACGTATCGCGCGCGGCGGTGATCGCGCGGCTGCAGACGGTGCGCGAACCCGCACTCGGTGCGCTGCCGCCGCTGCAGTGGAGCGCGACGCGCCGGCACGGTCTGGATCACGTGTGGCTGCTGCGACTGGACGAGCGCGATGGCCGCCTGCAGCCTGCGCCCGGTTGGTTTCGGACGGTGCAATAACCGAAGGGCATTGCGTCGAAAAGCGAAGCGAAGGGATCAGCGCGTCTTCACCCCGACCGAAGCATCGCGTCGAACACGCTGCGGTGCTCATGAATTGAATCGGCTTCGGAGCGTGCGGTGGCGCAATGCCCTTCGGTTATTG
>CAMLLF010000166.1 GCA_946480705.1 uncultured Lysobacteraceae bacterium
CGCTGGCCGATCGCGGCGTTCAGCAGCTCGTCGACGCTCGCGCGCTCCAGCCACTGACGCACGAGGCGCTTGGGCCGCGAGCCCAGCGATTTGCGGCCGACCACGCCGCTGCGCAGGATCTGCACGACATTGCGCAGCATGCGGCCGTTGTCGATCACGCGGTCGAACACGCGCGCGCAGCGTTCGCCGTCGTGCTGCGCGAGCCAGGCGACGAGCAGCGCCGGCATGTCTTTCATGTGGCCGCGGCGGCGCGCGTAGATCGCGGTCTTCGCGACGAACGCCGCCGGCACCTGGGCGCACAGCGCGAGCGCCTGCTCGAGCTGGGTCTGCGCGTCGGCGTAGTAGACGTCGTTGAGGCAGCCGGTCGCCGCGTACAGCGCGAGGGCGTCCTTCGGGCGGCGCGCATAGGCGCGGCCGCCGGCTTCGTTGCGCGTATCGGCCGGCGGCGGCGTGCGGCGCGTACCGAAGAGTCGGAAATTGACCATGTCGTTTCTCCCGTTGTGGCGGACGGGGCAATGGCAAGCGACGTGCCAGCCGGGCATGGTTTTGAATTGCTTTTTGAAACAGACAGATATGTCACTCGGGCTCGTCCGCGCCAAATGCGTGTTATCCCATTGGATAGCAGAATTAGCGCACCGGATCGCGACGACGCCGTTTGAAGCGAAGGGCGCGTCGGGGAACGCGGGGACGTTCCCGTCCTCGCTGACGGACGCGGCGAACCTCGAAACGCCGCGTTGCGTCTGGACGACCGACCCGGGGAGCTGACGATGCAACGAATCCTTGCGGCCGTTGGCCGGGCCGCGCCTGCGGCAGCCTCGGATTGACCGGCGAACGGCCCCGCCGGCTTGTCCGGCCGAGCCTGCCGCCCGGACACCGGTCACGCCTTCTGGCCTATAATCCGCGGCCCGCGACCGCCCGCCGGTCGCCCCGCGGCCGGCGGTCGCGTCCCGGATTCAATCCCACGGAGTCATCCATGAGCATCGAACAGCTGGAAAGCATTGCCCAGGCGATGGTCGCCCCGGGCAAGGGCATCATCGCGATCGACGAGTCGAACACGACGATCAAGAAGCGTTTCGACGGCGTCGGCATCGAATGCACGGAAGAGAATCGCCGCGCTTATCGCGAAATGCTGCTCACCGCGCCGAGCCTGTCCGATCACATTTCCGGCGCGATCCTCTATGACGAAACGCTGCGCCAGTCGAGCCGCGCCGGCGTGCCGTTCACGAAGATCATGCTCGACAACGGCATCCTGCCGGGCATCAAGGTCGACAAGGGCCCGCAGCCGCTGGCCGGTTTTCCGGGCGAGCTGGTCACCGAAGGTCTCGACGGCCTGCGCGACCGCCTCAAGGAATACGCAAGCCTCGGCGCGAAGTTCGCCAAGTGGCGCGCGGTCATCACGATCGGCGACGACATGCCGAGCTCGACCTGCATCGAAGCCAATTGCCACGCGCTCGCGCGTTATGCCGCGCTGTGCCAGGAAGCCGGCATCGTGCCGATGGTCGAACCCGAGGTGCTCATGGACGGTTCGCACGACCTCGACGTCTGCTACGACGTGACCGAAGTGACGCTGCGTTCGCTGTTCGCCTCGCTGTACGAGCAGAACGTCATGCTCGAAGGCACCATCCTCAAGGCCAGCATGGTCGTCTCCGGCAAGGACTGCCCGGAACAGGCCAGCATCGACGAAGTCGCCGAAGCGACCGTGCGCTGCCTCAAGGCCAGCGTGCCGGCATCGCTGCCGGGCATCGTGTTCCTGTCGGGCGGCCAGTCCGACGAAGCCGCGACCGCGCACCTCAACGCGATGAACCAGATGGGCCCGCACCCGTGGCCGCTGAGCTTCTCCTACGGCCGCGCGATGCAGTCGGCCGCGCTGAAGCTCTGGTCGGGCGACATGGCGAAGAACTTCGCCGACGCGCAGAAGACCGTCGCGCAGCGTGCGCGCGAAAACGGTCTGGCCGCGCTGGGCCAGTGGAAGAAGTCGGCCTGACAATCCGCTTCAACGAAACGAAAACGCCGGCCAAGTGCCGGCGTTTTCGTTTGGGAGCCCGGGCCTGCTTCCGCTCCCACGATTCCCCGTTCCCGATTCCCGGCTCCTAGGGCAGCAACTGCACCGAAGCGCCATAGTGCGCCGATGCGAAGTTGTGGAAATGGTCGAACGCACGCAGCGTGTTGCGGCCGTCGGGGCAGCCTTCGCCGTCGATGACGGACGTGACCGCGCCGCGTTCGGCGCTGACCGCGCGGCGATAGCAGGCGCCGAACGGATCGACGTAGTGGAATGACTGCCATCCCTTCTGCGTCTCGCGCAGCGCGAGGCTGCCGTCGCCGGCGAACAGTATCGAGCCCTGGTTGTCGATCTCGCTGACGCTGAGTGCGCTGCGCAGCGGCCAGCCTTCGGTGCCGGCGTCGAGCGCGCGGGCGATCTTCTGCGCGACGCGCGTGGTCTGGCGTGCGCCGACCGTCTGCGCTTCGTATTGGTAGGCGATCGACAGCGGCAGGAAGCGTTCGTCGCGCAGGATCGTCGTGCGCCCGTTCTGCGTGCGCCGCACGACCGTATAGGCGTACGAACTCTGGTTGATGTCCTGCGTATAGAGGTTCGCGGAAATCCGGAACTGCTGGTAATTGTTGAAATCGAAGCGCTGGTCGATCGACGTCGTGACGCGTCCGTGCGACGTGTCGACGTGGCCTGTGATCAGGTGTCCGCGGACCGATTCCGTGCTGATCCCGGCCGACAGCACGCCGTCGGTCTCGGTCACGTTGCGCGTCAGTCGCGGAATCGACACGGCGGCGACCGTGTTTTCGGTCAGCGCGCCGGTGACGACGGCGCGTCCGGCGTCGAGAAACAGCAGCAGGTTCGCGGCCATCGAGAAGCGGTCGCCCGCGTTGTGGACCGACAGCGTGACCGTGTGCGGCGCGCCGTCGTTGAGTTTCGCGGCGAACGGGGTCAGGTCGATGCGCCAGGGTTCGAACGAAAACGTCTGCGGCGCCGGGATCGGCCGCCAGAGGCCGGGATCGATCGCGCCGGTGTAGAGCCACGGATAGACGTGCGCGATGCCGGCCGGTTCGCCGTCGATGCGCACGAGCGTTTCGCGGAATGCGGTGTGGCCGCAGGACTGCAACTGCTCGGCCAGATCGTCGGGCACGCAGGTCATCCAGAACTCGTCGGCGCCCTGGCTCTGCGCGATGACGTCGAGAAAGACCCGCTCGATGTTGCGCGGCAGCGTGAACGTGCGCTCGAAGCGCGCGTCGGGGCCGTTCAGATCGGTCACGCCGCCGAGCGCGCCGCCGCTCATCGGCAGCACGCGGTCGGGACGGCGCGGACGGTCCGGTCTCGCGGCCGTATCGCGGAAAAACAGCAGTTCCGCGCTGCCGTGCAGGATGCCGGTATAGGTGTCGTTGACGATGTTGCCGAGGTCGATCTTGCCGCCCTGCGGCCTCGACAGCAGGCTGACGTAGTCGCTGACGTCGCGCTCGATGCGCCAGCGCGGCGCGTCGATGGCCGAGGGCTCCTGGGTCGTGCCGAAATAGAGGTTCACCGCGCCGATCCAGAGGTTCGCCGTGCGATCGAACTGCCGGCCGGTCGTCACATCGAAGTCGGCGCGCAGCACGATCTTCGCGTAGGGGCCGGGGCAGTTCGCGGGCGGCGCATAGCTGAAATCGTGCAGCGAGAAGTCGCTGAAGGTCTCGTCGCGGTAGAGCGCGACCACGCAGGGCTCGCCGGGCGGCAGCGGCACGACCGGATCCGCGACGACGGCGCCGCGCGCTCCGACGGCGGGCGGGTCGGCCGCAGCGGGCGGATTCGCAAAAAGGGCAATCAATAAAAGCGGAAAACTATACTTCAGCCGTGCGGCGATGGCGCGGTACATGGTGCTCCTCCGTTAGCGGTGCTGTCCCCTGAGGAATCGGCTCGCGCGGCGACGCCGCGCGGGGCATGACGACATGCGGCGCGCGCTCACAGCGCGCGCGCCAGCGAAAGGATCGCCGCAGCGACGCGAAGCTCGCGTGTCTCGTCGGCCGTGTTGCCGTCCTCGGCATGCCAGGCCGCGGACAGGCAGCCGTAGACGTGCGCGTAGCCGAGCACCTGTGGCACGGGGAGTTCCAGCGCGCGCGCATAGGCTTCGGCGCGGCGGTGCAGCACGTCCGGATCGAGACACAGGTCGTCGCGGTCGAGCGGGTTGTAGAGCAGATTCGCCGCGTCGAACGCCGGATCGCCGTACAGGCCGTTCGCGTCGATCGCGAGCCAGCCGCGCGGGCCGTGCAGGATGTTGTCGTGATGCAGGTCGCCGTGCAGCGGCCGTTCGTCGCGTGCGTTGCGCAGCAGACGCTCGGCGACGCGCGCGGCTTCGCGGTACGGATCGTCGGGCGCGGCGCCGCGCGCGCGGGCGAACAGGCTCGCGAAGTGGCGATACAGCGGCGTCAGCGCGGCAGGCGCACGACGCGACGGCGACGACGCGGAGGCGAGCCGTACGAGCACGCCGGCGGCGATCTCGCTCGCCGCCGCGTCGCCGTCGCGATCGAGCGCCTCGCGCAGCGAGGTATCGCCTGCATCTTCGAGCAATTGCAGCGAACCCTGCGCCGCGTAGAGCCGGACCAGGCCGCGGCCGCGCTGCCAGCGCGCGAACGCGCGCGTCGCGAGCGGATCGTGCGCACGGGGCTTCAGCGCCTTGACCACGGCCGTACCGTCGCCGCGCCGCACGCGCCAGACCCGGCTCGTCGGCGTGTCGGCGAGAAGGTGCGCGTCGCGCAGGCGCCAGCGCAGCGGAAAAACCGGATGGGTGCCGTCGCTGCGCGGGGGCCGTCGCCATGCGCGCATCAGGCGGCCAGCGCGTCGCGGTAGGCCTGCAGCGCCTTCGGACCGAAGCAGCAGAACACGATGCGCGACAGCGAGCCGGGCTCGTCGGCGATCGCGCGCGCTTCGGCGACGGCGATCGCGACGGCCTCGGCCAGCGGATAGCCGAACACGCCGCAGCTGATCGCGGGAAACGCGACGCTCGCGAAATCGTGTTCGCGCGCGAGCGCGAGGCAGCGCCGGTAGCACGACGCGAGCAGCGCCGGCTCGCCCTTGTCGCCGCCGTACCAGACCGGCCCGACGGTGTGGATGATGTGGCGCGCCGGCAGCCGGTGCCCGCCCGTCAGCACGGCTTCGCCGGTCGGGCAGCGCACGTGCGGCCGCACCATCGGCATCGCCGCGCATTCGTCGCGAAGCCCGGGGCCGGCCGCGCGATGGATCGCGCCGTCGACGCCGCCGCCGCCGGACAGGCTTTCGTTGGCCGCGTTCACGATGGCGTCGAGCGCCAGCGTGGTGATGTCGGCTTCTATGGCTTCGATGACGACCTGCATGGGGCGGATCCTAGCGCGGCGCTTCGTGCGCCGTTGATGACGCATTTCCCTCAACTCGGAATCCCGCGGTCGGGCCGGCCCGGCGGCGCTGTTCTTTTTGCGATTCCGATCCTAGACCTTGGTCTAGGTCATTGCTGAACTCGTCGGCATTGAAAAATACCTGCCTAGGCAATAGTGTCTTCGGCAGCCATGAACAGCACCGATCCCCGCTCGAATTTCGCCTACCCGCTGATGGACGTGACGCGACTGCTGCGCAAGCACTTCGACCGTCGCGCCGAGCCGCTGGGCCTGACCCGCGCGCAGTGGCGCGCGATCAAGATCGTCCATCGCCAGCCCGGCATCAGCCAGAAGGCGCTGGCCGAACTGCTGGAAATGGAACCGATTCCCGTCGGCCGCGTCATCGACCGGCTGCAGCAGGCCGGCTTCGTCGAGCGCCGCCCCGATCCGAACGACCGTCGCGTCTGGCGCCTGCACACCCTGCCGCGCGCGCACGGCGTGCTCGACGACATGGAGGTCATCGCCGCGGGCCTGCGCGACGACACGCTGACCGGCATCGCGGATGCCGAGCTGATTGCCTGTCTCGGCGTGCTCGAGCGCATGAAGCAGAACCTGCTCGCGCTCGAAGACGCCGCTTCCAAGAACACGAACGAACCGTGAGTACCGCCATGACCACCGAAACTGCCGCGCCGGCACCGCCGCGCAAACGTTCGAACACCCTGCTCTGGATCGCGGGCCCGGCGCTCGTGCTGGCGATCGCGGGCTATTTCTGGCTGTCCGGCGGCCGCTACGTGAGCACGGACAACGCCTACGTGCAGGCTGACCAGGTCACGATCTCGCCGCAGATCGCCGGCCGCGTCGTCGAGGTGCTCGTGCGCGAGAACCAGCCGGTGCAGGCCGGCGACCTGCTGTTCCGCATCGACGAAGAACCGCTGAAGATCGCGGTGCAGCGTCTGGAAGCGCAGGCCGAGTCGGTGCGCAGCATGCTCGACGGTGCGCGCAACGGCTATCGCGGCGCCGAAGCCGACCTGCGTTCGGCCGAGGCCGATCTGCATCACGCGCAGCAGCAGTACGAGCGCGTGCAGGATCTGCGTACGCGCGGGCTCGTCGCGCAGCAGGCACTCGACGACGCCGCGAACACGGTCGCGAGCATGCGCGGCAAGCGCGACGCGAACGCCGCCGCCGCCGCGCGCGCGCAGAACCTGCTCGGCGGATTGCCGGGCGCGGCCAACGACACGCTGCCCGGCTACAAGCTCGCGGTCGCACAGCTCGCGCAGGCCCAGCTCGATCTGGCGCACGCGGAAGTCCGCGCGCCGGTCGACGGCGTCATCGGCAAGACCGACCTGCAGGTCGGCGAATTCCTGACGATCGGCCAACCCGCCATGCCGCTGATCGCGACGCAGACGCTCTGGGTCGAGGCCAATTTCAAGGAAACCGATCTGACCAACGTCGCGATCGGCCAGACCGCGCAGATCGCGATCGACACGTATCCGGGCAGGCACTGGAACGCGCGCGTCGCCTCGATCAGTCCGGCTTCCGGCGCGGAATTCGCCGTGCTGCCCGCGCAGAACGCGACCGGCAACTGGGTCAAGATCGTGCAGCGCATTCCGGTGCGCCTCGCGCTGGAGTCCGATGCAGGCCTGCCGCAGCTGCGCGCCGGCATGAGCGCCGAAGTCGAGATCGACACCGGCCGCGAACGCGCGCGCTACACGCAGTTCTTCGGTCACGGCGCGGCGCAACAGCCGGTCGCGAGCCGCTGAGCCGAGGCAGACCATGAGCAGCGCCGCCACGCATCGCGACGTCGCCAACCTGCCGCTGCTGGTCGCCTCGATCATGCTGGCGACGCTGATGCAGGTCATCGACACGACGATCGCAAACGTCGCGCTGCCCGACATGCAGGGCGCGCTGTCGGCGACGCAGGACCAGGTGTCGTGGGTGCTGACGTCCTACATCGTCGCCGCGGCGATCGCGACGCCGGCGACCGGCTGGCTCGCCGCGCGGCTCGGCCGCCGCCGTCTGCTCGCGATCGCGATCGGCGGATTCACGGTGGCTTCGGTGTTCTGCGCGATGGCGACCGACATCGGCCAGATGGTCGCGTTCCGCGTGATGCAGGGACTGTTCGGCGCGGCGCTCGTGCCGATCACCGCGATGATCGGCAGATGCTCTCCGCCTTCGCAGGTCGCCTGACCTTCGGTCGACTCTTCGTCGGGAACGAAGGTCTGTTTGGTGTGGCGCTCGAAATCACGCTCCAGCTTCTGCCGAGAGCGGAATGTTTCCACACGGTGCTCGCCGGCGTGATGGCCGC
>CAMLLF010000167.1 GCA_946480705.1 uncultured Lysobacteraceae bacterium
GGATTGTGCGCGACGATGCCCAGTCTTCCCGGAGCGACGTCCAGCTTCACGCCGCGATACTTTTCGTTCGACAAGATCGCCGCACGCTGCAGCGCCGTCCGCAGCATGTCGCGTCCGATGCGCACTTCCTTGTCGGCACCGATCGGAATGACTGCCTCGTAATCGGGAAATCTGCCGTCGATCAGCTTTGACGTGAACTGCACGTCTCCGCGTCGAACACGCAGATGATTCTTGCCGAACTCCAGGACGACGACGCCATCCCCGCTTTCGAACAGTCCCTGCAGCTCGAGCACGCCTTTGCGCGGGATGATGATCTGTCGCCGCTGCGAAATCCGCGCATCGACATTCGTCTCCGCCAACGCGAGACGATGGCCGTCCGTTGCGACGCAGCGCAGCGCATCCTCGCGCAGATCGACGAGCATACCGTTCAAGTAATAACGCACGTCCTGATGAGCCATCGCAAACGCCGTGCGATCCATCAGATTCTTCAGCGTCGCTTCCGGCAGCTCGACTTTATCGACTGTCTCGATACTTTCGATCACCGGAAACTCGCTCGCCGGCAGCGTCGCGAGCGTAAAGCGGCTGCGTCCCGCATTCACGACAACGCGGTCGCCGTTCAGCCGCACATCGATAGAAACCCCGTCGGGCAGTGCGCGGCAGATGTCGAACAGCTTGCGCGCTGGGATCGTGATCTCTCCGGGCTCGCTCGTATTCACCGCGACGGCCGCGACCATTTCGACTTCGAGATCCGTTCCCGTAAACGACACGCGCCCGTCGGAGACATTCACGAGCAGATTTGCCAGCACCGGCAATGTCTGTCGCCGTTCAACGACACCGACAACTTGTTGCAGCGGCTTTAGCAAGGCTTCGCGTTGAAGACTGAATCGCATGGTCAGGGTATCCCGGTTCGCTAACGAACGCTTTTGTTCTTTTAGGAAGGTTACGGTGGTAGTTGTGTCGCGAAAAACTGGGGAATACCCCAAATTTCAAAACAAAATCAACAACTTAATGATCTGCAAACAAGGCGGATTACGCGCTGCGCGCTTGTCGATGGACTGTGGATAACTTCTGTCCCCCGATCTGCCCCCTGTTTATCCACAGGCAATCACCCGGTCAAGATGCGCACCAGCTTTTCGTAATCCTGACGCAGCTTTCCGTCGGTTTCCGTGAGATCGCGGATGGTTCGGCACGCATGCAGCACCGTCGTATGGTCACGGCCGCCAAACGCTTCGCCGATTTCCGGCAGGCTGTGCTCGGTCAATTCCTTGGACAACGCCATCGCGACCTGCCGAGGACGCGCGAGCGAGCGCGAGCGCCGCTTCGACAGCAGATCCTGCAGCCGCAGCTGATAGAAGTCGGCGACCGTCTTCTGGATATTCGGCACCGTGATTGCCTGGGCGTGAACGGTCAGCAGATCGCGCAGCGTTTCCTGCGCGAATTCCAGCGTGATCGCCCGGCCGAGGAAGTTGCCGCGTGCCGCGAGCGTGTTCAGCGCCCCCTCGAGGTCGCGCACGTTCGACCGCATGCGCTTGGCAATCAGCAGCGCGACGTCTTCGGGCAGGCTCATGCCCTTGGACTGCGCCTTCGACAGCAGGATGGCCGCGCGCGTCTCGAAATCCGGCGGCTCGATCGCGACCGAAAGCCCCCAGCCCAGTCGCGACTTCAGGCGCGGCTCGAGGTTCTCGACTTCCTTGGGATATCGATCGCAGGTCAGGATGATCTGCTGCTTGCCTTCGAACAGCGCGTTGAACGTATGGAAGAATTCTTCCTGCGTCGTGTTCTTGCCCGCAAAAAACTGGATGTCGTCGATCAACAGCGCGTCGACCTCGCGGAAACGGCGCTTGAACTCGTCCATGTTCTTGTTGCGCAACGCGTCGATCATCGCCGAGACGAACTGTTCCGAGCGCAGGTACATGACCTTGGTCCGCGGATTGTTTTCGCGGATCAGGTTGCCGGCGGCATGCATCAGGTGCGTCTTGCCAAGGCCCGTGCCGCCGTACAGCAACAGGGGGTTGTAGGCACGTCCAGGATTCGTCGCGACCTGGATCGCTGCGGCCTTGCCGAGCTGGTTCGATTTACCCTCGACGAAACTGTCGAAGGTGTAGTTCGGATCGAGGTTGCCGTCGAACTCGGCCGGCGGCGGAGTTTCGATCGGCGCGGCCGCCGGAACACCGTTGCGCGTCGCCGCCGTTTTCGGCGTGGCGGCACGGCGAGCGCTCAGCGTGCCGACCTCGAGGCGGACCGGTATCGGCCGTGCCGCCAGATGATTCAAAATCGCCCGGATCCGCGGCAGGAACGCGTGCTCGATGCGTTCCAGCGTGTATGCATTCGGCGCGAGCAGGCGCAGACCGTCGTCGCTCTCCGCCGGTTGCAGCGGTTTGAGATAGGTGTGGATATCTTCAGCGCCGAACTCGCCTTCCAGGCGTTCCAGACAGCGCCGCCAGAGTTCGCTCATTACTTCCTCGTCGACGGGCGGGGTGCCGGGGCTGGCCCGGCAGGGCGCGGAAGTCTACGCCGACGCTCGCTTTTCCGCCACGCGCGGCTTGACATGGCAGCGCAGCGACAACTATTCTCCCGCCCCTTTTCCCACTCTTCCGACCGGAGACGACGCCATGAAGCGTACGTACCAGCCCAGCCGCATCAAGCGCGCCCGCGACCATGGCTTCCGCGCCCGCATGAAGACCAAGAACGGCCGCAAGATCATCAACGCTCGCCGCGCCAAGGGCCGCAAGCGTCTCGCTGTCTGAAATCCTCGATTCGCGGCTCGATGGGAGCATTTCGCTTCCCGCGCGCCGCGCGGATGCTCAAACCGGGCGATTTCGCCCGTTTGCGCCAGGCTAGCCGACGCGTCGGCAGCCGCTATTTCAGCGCCGAATACCGCAACACCGAAGACACCGCCGCCCGGCTCGGGCTCGCGGTGTCTCGTCGCGTCTCGAAACTCGCCGTACAACGCAATCGCCTCAAGCGCCTCGTCCGCGAAAGCTTTCGACGCAACCGGGCACTGCTCGCCCCGATCGACATCCTCGTCATCTCCCGCAGTGCTGCCGTCACTGTTCCCGGCTCCGAACTCCTCGCCGATCTCGAGCAACTCTGGAGCCGCCTGCCGCGCGCACAGCGTTGAAGCCGCAACAACCGCCCGGCACAATGCGCGGTCAACCTTCCGCGCGCGGTCGATCCGCTTGATCCGCCTTCGTTGTGTCCCCATCCGCGTCGGGCCGTGCCCGGCCGACAGCCCTTGCCCATCCCATGAATAATCCGCGCTCCATCCTGTTGATTGCACTGCTGCTTGTCTCCTACCTGATCTGGAATCAGTGGCAGCAGGACTACGCGCAGCCGGCCGCAGTCGCCACGCCCGCCACGGAAAGCGCACCCGCAGCCGGCGGAACGCCCGCGGCAGTTGCCGGCAGCGAGGTGCCGAGCGCGAACGCGTCGACACCCGCGGACGCGACGCCGGCGGCAATCCCAGGCGCGGCCGGCGAGGCCAAGGGCGATCTCGTCGAAGTCAGCAACGACGTACTGAAACTCTGGATCGATACGCGCGGCGCCACCGTCGTCCGCGCCGACCTGCTGGCGTATCCGCAGCAGCCCAAGGACTACGCGAATCCCGTGCGTCTGCTCGACGACAGCGCCGACCACTATTTCGTCGCTCAGTCCGGTCTTGCGAGCGCGGCCGATTCGGCCAAGGCCGCGAGCCATCAGGACGTCTTCGCCGCGGAACAGAAAAGCTACGCGCTCGCCGCCGACCAGCCGAAGCTCGAAGTTCCGTTCACCTGGACCGACTCCGCCAGTGGCCTGACCGTGCGCAAGGTGTTCGTGCTCGAGCGCGGCAGCTACGTGCTCGCGACGCGCCAGGAGATCAAGAACGACGGCGCGGCCGCGTGGAACGGCAACGCGTACCGCCAGCTGCAGCGCGTGATTCCGCCGGCTGCCAAGCACGGCTTCTTCAGTTCGATCACGAATCCGCAGAGCTACAGCTTCACGGGCGCGGCCTGGTATTCACCGGAAGACAAATTCCAGAAGCTCGCCTTCGACAAGTTCCTGAAAACGCCGCTGCAGAACCGCGCCGTCACCGGCGGCTGGGTCGCCATGCTGCAGCACTATTTCTTCGCCGCGTGGCTGCCGTCGCCGAACACTGTGGAAACGTATACGACGGAAGTGCGCGACGGCGCGTTCCCGCGCTTCACGATCCGGACGATGGGACCGGCGCTGAATGTGCCGCCGGGTGCGACGACGACGAGCGAAGCGCGTCTGTACGTCGGTCCGAAGCTGCAGAGCAGCCTCAATGACGTGGCGCCGGGTCTCGCGCTGACGATCGACTATGGCGTGCTGACGTTCATTTCCGAACCGCTGCACTGGGTGCTCGCCAAGCTCTACGCCCTGACCGGCAACTGGGGCTTCGCGATCATCCTCCTCGTACTGCTGATCAAGGCCGTCTTCTTCAAGCTCAGCGAAGCGCAGTACCGCTCGATGGCCAAGATGCGCAAACTGCAGCCGCGCATCCAGGCGCTGAAAGATCGCTACGGCGACGATCGCCAGAAAATGGCGCAGGCGCAGATGGAGCTGTTCCAGAAAGAAAAGATCAATCCGCTCGGCAGCTGCCTGCCGATGCTCGTGCAGATTCCGGTGTTCTTCGCGCTGTACTGGGTGCTCGTCGAGAGCGTCGAGCTGCGTCAGGCGCCGTTCTTCCTCTGGATCCAGAACCTGACCGCGCCCGATCCGTATTTCGTGCTGCCGGTGCTCAACGCCGCGACGATGATCGCGACGCAGTACCTCACGCCGACGACCGGCATGGACCCGGTCCAGGCGCGCATGATGAAGATGATGCCCGTCGTGTTCTCGATCCTGTTCGCGTTCTTCCCGGCAGGCCTGGTCCTCTACTGGACCGTCAACGGCATGACCTCGCTGCTGCAGCAGTGGATCATCACGCGCCGCATCGAAGCCGCGGACAAAGCCTGACCGCCAGCGGCGTTCGCGTCACGCGCGAACGCCGCTCCGACTGCGCGGCGCGCCGGCGCCGCCGTTCCGATCCCGGCGAATCCAACGCAGGACCGCCATGATCGCCAACGCCGACACCATCGCCGCGATCGCGACCGCTCCGGGCGCCGGGGGCGTCGGTGTGCTGCGAGTCTCCGGCGGTGCGGCCAACGCGATTGCAGCCACCCTGCTCGGTCGTTCGCCGACCCCTCGCCACGCGCACTACTGCGCATTCCGCGACGCGGCCGGAGCGCTCGTCGATCGCGGAATTTTGTTGCACTTTCCACAACCGAACTCATTCACCGGCGAGGACGTGGTCGAGCTGCAGACTCATGGCTCGCCGGTCGTCCTCGACCTGCTGCTGCGTCGCGTCTGCGAACTCGGCGCGCGTCCGGCGCGCGCCGGCGAATTCTCCGAGCGCGCGTTTCTCAACGGCAAGCTCGATCTCGCCCAGGCCGAGGCCATCGCCGACCTCATCGCGAGCCAGTCGGAAGCCGCCGCGCGCGCCGCACTGCGCTCGCTCGACGGCGAGTTCTCGGCGCGCGTCGCGCATCTGCTGGCAAACCTGATCGACCTGCGCGTCTACATCGAAGCGGCGATCGACTTTCCCGAAGAAGAGATCGACTTCCTCGCCGCGCCGGAGCTGCGCCGGCGCCTCGACGGCGTCAGCGACGAGCTCTCGCTGCTGCTCGCCGAGACACGGCGCGGCGTTCGTCTGACCGACGGCCTCCATGTCGTCATCGCCGGCCGGCCGAACGCCGGCAAGTCGAGCCTCCTCAACGCACTCGCCGCACAGGACCGCGCGATCGTCACCGCGATCCCGGGCACTACGCGCGACGTGCTGCGCGAAAACGTGCAGATCGACGGCGTATCGCTGACGCTCGTCGACACGGCGGGCCTGCGCGATTCCGCCGATGTCGTCGAGCGCGAAGGCATGCGCCGCGCGCGCGGGGAACTCGATCGCGCCGATGTGGCGCTGCTCGTCAGCGATGCGGAAAACCTGGCGGACGACATGTCGCTGCTCGGCCCCGCGCTGTCGGGTCAGACCCGATTGTTTGTCTGCAACAAGATCGACCTCGCACACCACGCGCCCCGGCGTCTCGAACACGAAGGCGGCGTCCGCATCGACGTGTCCGCGCGCACGGGCGCCGGCCTCGATCTGCTGCGCGACGAACTCAAGCGACTCGCCGGCGTCGGTGACAGCAGCCAAGGCGCTTTCAGCGCGCGCACGCGCCACGTCGTCGCGCTCGAACGCGTGGCCGCGCATCTCGCCGCGGCCGAGTTCGCGCTCGTCGAACAGAATGCCGGCGAACTCGCCGCCGAGGAATTGCGTCACGCGCAGCGCGACCTCGGTGAACTGACCGGCGAGTTCACGAGCGACGATCTGCTCGGGGCGATCTTTTCGAGTTTTTGCATCGGAAAGTAAAAGCTCGGGTCGATGTGCCGATTCGAACTTTCAATACTCGGCGCGTGCGGCCTGCCATCGACTGAAAAACCCGGAGCTACGCCGCCCGGTTGCCGCGCCGTTCAAGCCGCCGTCTGACGTGCTGCTGTGTCTCGGGATCGATGCAACGAGCGAAGCACTCTTTCATGCCGCGCATCATTGAGACAGGTACTGCCAATCAGCCGGTCTACGGCACCGGCGATCGCTGGCCGTTGCTGGCAAGAGCGCTTCGATAGCCACGAGCCTCGCTTTGTCGATTGGTAAACGATCACCCGGCCACGCCCCCCGTCCACTTACAGTTCGCTGTACTTCAGGCTGCTGCCCCGTGCGCGAGAGACAGGGTACTTTTCCGCGTTCTCGATCATTTTCGCTCGCGCCGCCTGGATCAGGTCCACGTCGAGCCGATCCGACAACTGCAGCAGATAGATGAATACGTCGGCCATTTCCCGCGCGACTGCCGCCTTCCTTTCGGCGCCGAGCGCGCGGCTGTCGGATTCGGAGAGCCATTGAAAGTGTTCCAGCAGCTCGGCCGCCTCGACACTCAGCGCCATCGCAAGATTCTTCGGGGAGTGGAACCGGCCCCACTCCCTCGCTTCGGCAAATTCGCGAAGCGACTGCTTCAGTGCGTCGTGCTCGGTATTCATCGAAACTCCAGGCATGAATGGCGGAACCGGCTGCTTCCGGCGGTCAAGACGATTCGGAGCTGCCCCGGCAACCCGATACGCGCAAGGCGCCATCCGGCGTTCTGACCGCGGAGCGCCGCACCTGTCCGGCCTGCCGATTGATTCACCGACTGCACTCGATGAATCCGCAGCAATGCTGGACACGACCTTGCCTGCGCGTCGCATGCTCGTCAATTTGTCCGCCCGCGACGGTCAAATACGGCTCGGCCTGCCCGAGCACGATCCTCCTCGCAGATCTTCTCCGCGCTACGCTCACTGAATCACCTACGCCTCTGCGCTTCGACGAGCCAAGCGCCGATACGGTTGTGTCCGCGGTGCTGCTCGAGCACGCACGGCCCGGCGACGGCCGGTTCGGCGGTGATGCCGGCGTGCGTAGCGCGCCGAACAATGTGGAAAACCGGCCAACCGTCACACCGGCGGCAGCGCGCGCGGAACGGTCCTGATACAGGATCGCGAGCCGATTTCGAGGCAGGGACGCCCCGGCATTTCATGGCGGTTCCTTCAGCGCTCTTTGCGGACGCG
>CAMLLF010000168.1 GCA_946480705.1 uncultured Lysobacteraceae bacterium
GATTCGCCGAGGTTCATCTTTTCGACGAGAACCGGGCTGCCGTCATCGTCGACGAACACGTTGACGGATCCGCCGCGCCGCACCCGCCCGTGCGAGATTTCCAGGAAAAACTCTTCGGCCTGCGAACAGCTGCCGATGTTCGGCTTCACCGGCATCGGCGGGAGAACGATCAGCGTGTCGCCGTCGCGGTCGAGAATCTGCGCCATCAGCGTCGCGATCAGATGGCTTTCGGGGAGCGCCAGCGACGCGACCGCGGCGCGGAAGCGGTGCCTCAGCAGCGTCAGCGCTTCCATGAGTTCGTTGAACTGCGCGCCGTCGAGATGCCGATGCGGCTCGAATTCGTCGAGCCGCCGCCAGCCGTGCGGCCAACCCGCAGCCATCGCCGTCGCGGCGGCGAACGGGGTTCCGCGCGGCGGCCAGTCTTCGAAGATCTGCAGATCGCTCGGATCGTCGGAGGCGCCCGGCGCGTTGATGTAGGTCGAGAGAAAGCGCGTGGCTTGCGTGAAGCCGCAACCGCGCCGCTCCGTCCGGTGGGCGGGCAGCTCGTTGAGCATGTCCTGGAACGTTCGCCGCAGCGTCAGGTCGTGAGCGCGGAACGCATCTACCAATTCGTGGATCATCGAATCGCTGCCTGGCGTGTGCGCTCTCGCACGCCTCGGATCCGCTCCGCGTCACGGCCGGCGTTTTCGCCATGGCGGCGCGCCGGAGCGTGAGTAACGCGTGCGACAGAGGCGGGCGTAGTCCGCAAGCGGCCGAGCCGCACGGGTCGCAACCCGGTCGGCGCGGCGTTCCCGTAATTTCGACGACCGGAGCCGCATGAGATGTACTCACGCGGACTGCCGTTCCGGACGCTCAGGAGAAATCGAGCGACTTTTCGAACGTGCGCAGCTCATGGCGGGCCATCGCCAGATTCGACTTCGCGCGATCGAGCACGACATACAGGAAAAGCTTCTGATTGCTCTCCAGCGGCCGGATGATGTGGTACTGCTTGGTGAGGCTGATGAGGATGTCTTCGATGGTGTCGTTGAGCTTGAGCGCGTTTGCGACGCGGCGCTTGGACTTGACGACCTCGGTGTTGCCGGCAGCAGCGACTTCGAGATTGATCGCCGTGCCGTCACCCGCGAGCATCATCCCGCTGTCGGCGTCCACGAGCGCCGATGCGACATAGCCGTCGATGGTGCGCAACGGTTCCAGACTGATCTTTGCCATATCTACCCCTGATCGATAGTTCAATTGAGCGGCGTCCCCGCTCCGGGTCTGTGAGAAGTGAAATCCCGACGGGCGCCCGAAGCAACGCAGCGGCACGACCTCTCCGGCGCTGCCGCAACGCGAGCGCCGGACGGATACTTGGCGGAAAAAGCGACATTTACTGCCGCGCCCGCTGGCGGGTGCGGCGGCGTCAGTGTACGCGTGCGTACTGTGCTGCGAGGTGGATTCCTGGCTTAAGTCACGGAAGTTTGCATGCCGCTGTTTCCACTCCGGCGCGCTGCGATCATTCGCGATCGCCGCTTCGATGCCGCGACGGTCGCCGACTGCGACAAATGCGAAAAAGCCGCAGGCCTGCATGTGTTCACGACGAGCCGCCCCGGCACCAGTCCGCCGCCATCGCGTTCAACTCCCAGGCCGAACCCGTCGCCAGCTTGCTCTTGATGCTCTCGCGATGCGACTCGACCGTCTTCACGCTGATGCCCATGTCAGCCGCGATCTCGGAGGTACTGAATCCTTTGCCGATCGCGGTGAAGACCTGCATCTCCCGCGCCGTCAGGTTTGGACGCGGCGGTTTGAGCGACTGGCGGACCGGGCAGGTGCGGCACAGCGCTTCGTCGGCGTCCAGCGTCGGCAGGCGGCAACGCGATACCTCGTCGATCAGAGGAAGGTAGGTCCGGCCGGGCGTGAAATAGCTGACGTACCCGCAGGCAACCGCACCGGTCGCGGCAGCACTCGCGCCGAGATGCGGCTTGGAGCCGAACGCGATCACGCGAGCCTGCAGTCCGGTCTCGGTGAGGAATTGCCGGACCTCCTGAACCCACTCGGGGTTCACGATGACGACCTCAGGCGGAAGCCTGCGCAATGCGGCCAGTCCCGACTCCAGCGAAAGGGCAGTGCCGAGCACGTGCAGTTCCGAACGCGAGGACAGGGCGACGGTCAGTCCTACCGTCGCCACTTCCGACGGCAGCAGAATGAACAGCGTGGTCTCCCGGCGCTGCCCGTCGCTCATCGGCACCGATTCCGGTGCCGCTTCGAGTCACGTGCGTTTTCTGCGCGCTCGCGCACGAAAAGCGAAAACGACTGTGACGGGATTCGGCACTTGGCATAAATCTCCGCAACCATAGCGATTTTCACCACGTCCCCCAGGGGATTCCCCATGGTACGTTTTATCACTTCTTTCCTAAGCTGAGGTCACGTCAGCGGAGAAGTCCCACTGACGCGATACCCGTCCTGCCGCCGTTGCGAGCTCGACGGCCGACAATTCGAAGACCGTTGCAACTACCTCTTCAGGGGGAGGCAGTGATGCTCGGAAGTGATACGGCCCGTGAGGCCGTCGTCGGTCCGCACACCGCGGCCGCGACTGCCGGATTGCATGACGATCCGGCCTATCTTGTCTGTCTGCAGGCATTTCTCGCTTCGTCTCCCGCGCTTCAGCTGGTCAGCCTGAGCTACGTCGACGGCCGTCCGATCGCGACGGCGGGGCAGGCGCAGGCCCACTCGGTCGAACGCGTCGCCGCGATGGCGAGTTCGTTTCTCGCGCTCAGCGAGACGTTTGCGCGGGAGGCCGCACACGGTCGCTGCGACTACTCGACGATAACCTCGGCGCAGGGTCTCATCGTCGCCGTTCGCGTGCCGTCGCCCAAGCAGCTGTTCGTGCTGTGCGCCGTCGCGAGCCGCAGCGACAACCTGGCGATGGTGCTGCGCCGCACGCTGGATTGCGCGGAATCGCTTGCGTCAGTCCTGAATTAGCTCCCATGCGGTTCTGAAATCTGCCCCGGGCGCGCTGTCCCGGCCGGGCTCGTGTTGTCCAAACGTTTACTTACGGAGAAATCAACCATGGCAAAGATCAGTCTCGAAGCCCTGCGCAGCATCGACGGTTACATCGCCGCCGCCCTCGTCGACGGCGAGAGCGGCATGCTGCTCGCGGGCGATGGCAGCGGCATCAACCTCGAACTCGCGGCAGCCGGCAATACGGAAGTCATCCGGGCCAAGCGCAAGGTGGCGGCCAGCCTGAAATTGAACGACACCATCGAGGACATGCTCATCAGCCTCACCAAGCAGTACCACCTGCTGCGGCCGCTCGAGTCGAACCAGAATCTGTTCCTGTACGTCGTCCTGGATCGCGGCAAGTCGAATCTCGCGATGGCGCGTCACGAACTGCGTTCGTTCGAGAAGACCATCGATTTCTCGTGACGGTGCTGCCGTCCGCGGCGACTGACGCTCGTTCCGGCCCGACTCCTCGACTTCGCAGGCTCCCATGCGCATTGACCTTCGAACGGCGGCGCTGACCGACTCGGAAGAGCAGCGCGTGCGCATCGCTGCGCGATTGCTGGGCGCGCAGCGCATCGAGGCCCGGCTGTCGCCGTGGGACGGAACACGCTGCGACGTCGTCGTGGTCAACGGCGACGACGCCTACGGTCGTCAGGTGATGGCGCTGGCGCAGAAACGCCGGGTCGGCATCGTCGCCTACGCCGCGGAAGCGATTGCCTTCGACGATGCGGCCCACTGCCGCGTGACCGAGGGAACGGCAGGATCGCTGGTCGCGGCGCTCCTCGGCGTCATCGGGGCCGTGCGCGAGGGCAGTGCGCCGCCGTCGTCCTCCGCGAAAGCCGGTCACGCCGCATCGGGTCATGCCGAGGATGCCGCGCCGCTGATGCAACTGGCGCAGGACGCCTGGCGCGGACGCGATATCGACGCGGTCGTCGCCGGACGCCGCATCAGTATTCGCGCTTCGCTGGGGCGCGTGCTCGCGGCTTCGTTGAGCGACATGCTCGCGGCCCGCGATGCATTGAGCCACCACGGCGGACCGGGCGAGTTCGTGCTGGTTCCCGAGCGCCACCGGGGCGTGGGCGAAGTCGCGTGGAGCCTCGATGCATTCCTGATCGACAGCGCGCTGCGCGGGCGCAGCGTCTTGCCGCCGTTCGTGGGTACGGCCTATGGACTGCGGGACTGGCCGGACCTCGGCAGCGCACAGGAGGCTCTGACGCCGTTGCGTGTCGCCCGCTGGCTGCACCAGCGCTCAGGATGCGTGCTCGATCGCGCCAGGCTGGCAGGCGTCGCAACCGACGAAGTCAACGCGTGCCTATGGGCGTTTCGCGCCGGGAACCTGCTCGTCATCGGCGAACCGACGCCCGCGACGCCCGTGGCGGAAACCCGTCCCGGACGCGCGACGACGCCGCTGCTGAGCAAGCTTGCCGCGCGATTCGGCCTGGCGTGGTAGTGCGGGCGACCGGGAGCGCACGATGCCGGACACGGGCGCGAATCGAAGGCAACCGTCGGTCGCGCCGCTCGCACCCAGGGAAGCCCGACGCGCGCGTGCAACCGGCGCCTCGCGCTCCTTACAAGAATGAGCCCACTATGACGATTCATGCAGAAGCCCTCGACACGCTGTCGACCAAGCTGGTTTTCGTCGGTCCGATGGGAGCAGGCAAGACGACGGCGATTGCGTCGATCGCGGATTCGCCGCCCATTTCCACCGACATGCCGATGTGCGGCGAGACGATGGGCAGCAAGACCACGACGACGGTGGCGATGGACTTCGCGACGGTTCGCCTGGGCGATGATCACAGTGTCTTTCTCTACGGCTGCCCGGGACAGGATCATTTCGAATTCATGCGTGCGATCCTGCTGCAGGGGGCGCTCGGCGCGATCGTCGTGCTCAACGGCGCCGACGCCGACGTCGTACAGCAGTGCCGCTACTGGTCGCAGACGGTGTGCGACTTCGACGCCGGCCTGCCCATGGTGATCGGCATCACGCGCACGGACGAGGCCCCGGCATTCGATCTCGGCCGGGTCAGGGAAGCGATGCGCGCGCAGGGGATCTCCGCACCCGTGTTCACCTTCGACGCGCGCAACCCGCACCAGACGGCTCAGCTCGTGCGGACCTTGCTGCTGTTGGCGCAATAGCGGAAAACGGTTCGCCGGCGCGAAGACCGGTCTGAGCGATGGTCATCACCTGTCGCGGGCACGTTCGGAAAAAAGTAGGGGCGGCGATAGAGCGTCTGGCCGCTCTCGTGAAATCCGACGAGATGCGGCGATCAAGGCGACGACGCGGCAGACGCGCTGCGTGCCGCATCCGCGAGCAACGCATCCAGCGCCTCGCGCCGCAGCAGCCGTCCATCCAGCACGACCGCGCGGATGCGCCGTGTGTTGCGGATATCGCGCGTGGGATCGGCGTCCAGCAGCACGAGGTCGGCGCGCTTGCCGACCGCGATCGAGCCCTGCGTCGCGGACAGGCCGAGAAACTGCGCGGGCTGCAGCGTCGCAGCACGCAGCGCCGCGCGCGGCGACAGGCCGGCATCGACGAGCAACGCGAGTTCCTCGTGCAGCGAAAAGCCAGGGTAGATCTCGGGCATCGGCGCGTCGGTGCCGGCGAGCACGGTCACGCCGGCACGGTCGAATGCGGAGACGATGCGGCGCGCAGTCCGCCAACGCAGCCGTGCGAGGCCGACGTCGTCGGCGGCGACATCGGCGAGCAGGCGTTCCCAGCGCAGGCGTTCGTCCGCGCGCAGATAGCGCCAGCGCGGATCCGATGCCGGTGCACGCCCTTGCCGCACCGATTCCGCATGCGCCAGCACGAGGGTAGGGACCTGCACTTGTCCCGTTGCCGCCAATGCGTTCGCGACACGGCGGCAGCGGCGCCGGTCGAAGGTCTGCAGCACGCGCGCTTCCTCGGCATCGCGCTCCGCTGCCGCGGGCTCGGCCGTCGCCGCGCGACGTTCGTCGGTCACGCGCTGCCCGATCGACGAGCAGGCTTCGGCCGCCTGCATCAGATGCTCGTTGCTCGCTTGCCGCGTTGCTGCGGTCAGCAGCGGAACCTGCGCGGGGACATGGCCCGCGACCGGCAGCGAATGCCGCTGCGCCGCATCGAGCACCGGCAGCCAGTGCGCCGGCGGAATCTCCGAGAACACCTTGATGAAATCGGCGCCGGCTTGCGCGGCGGCATCGACTCGTAGCGCCGCGTCTTCGGGGGTCGTGCCGCGCACCGCAATACCGGCGGCCAGGATGCGCGGCGCGAGTCTTTCGCCGGCATCCAGCTCGCGGCGCCATTGCCGTACGAGCGCGAGCGCCGCCGCATCCGCATTCATCTCGCGCACGGCCGTCACGCCGTTGGCGATGAAGAGTGGAAAAGTCCATTCGTTCGGCGGCCGCCGCGAATAGCCGTTGAACAGATGGACGTGCATGTCCATCAGGCCGGGCATCAGAAATTTTCCCTTGCCGTCGACACGAACCGCGTTGGCCGGGATCTGCGCCGTGCGCGGATCGGCGACCGCGACGATGCGGCCGTCGTCGATCAGCACCGTGCGCGGAGTGGCAGTGCGGTCGTGGGCGAGGTCGACCACGCTCACGCCCACGATCGCGATGCGTTGCTGCGCGGGCGGTGTCGTGGCAATGACCGAGTTCGCTGCCAGCGCACACCCGGGCATCAGCAGGCCCAGGATCGCGATCTTCGGCGCCGGCGCGGGCATGTCAGCGTCAGTCCAACGGCTCGGACAACAACGTGATCGGCACGTTCGACTTGCGGAAGGACGCGCCCCCGCCAGGCGGCGTTACCTCGATGTCGGCGCGGTTCGCGCCGCTCGCCGGTTCTTCGCGCGTAGCGGCCGTGAGCGTCAGCGTCATGCGGCCGATCGGCGCCTGCGTGCGCGTCGCCGGAGCAGCGCAGTGGCGGCAGTAGCCGTTGTCGGCTTCGTACACCGTCAGCGATTCACCGCTTACGAAGTCTCGCGACAGGGCACTTGCCCAGCGCGGCTGTCCGCTGCCGTCGAGGTAGTACAGGAAGGCGACGAGCGTCGGCGGTCCGTCGCCGTCGGCGATCGTGAGGACTTCCATGCCCCAGCCCGGATCGGCCGACGCGTACCAGTGGCCGGAGTAATCGGGTGTCGCATGCTGCGCCGTCGTGACGGCCGGTTCGATGCACCAGATCGCCGACTGTCCGCCGATCGACCATTGCATCGCCGCGAGCGCTGTTGCATCGGCGCGGTCGGCGGTCCTGCACGCGGCCGTGCGGCGGAAATCGATCGAGAAGTCGCCGGACAGCATATTGTCGGGCGTCCCCTGTCCAGTGCCGCGCACGCGCGTCAGCGTTCTGCCGTTCGCGTCGGCGATCGGCAGCAGCACGTCGCCGTTCAGCCGGGCCAGTCCCTGGAACCACTCGGGAACGCCGTTGCGGTCATAAGTATAGAAAACAATAAAGTAAATATCGCCGGCCGGGTCGCGGCGGTAGCGCTGCAGGTCTATGCCGTGACCGGAACGGCGCCGGTCGTACCAGTTGCCCGTCGTCGGCGCCGCGTCGTCGCGCAGCAGTTTCTGCAGCCGCGCGTCGAGCTGGCGCCGCGCGACGGCGTCGAACAAGGTGCCGTAGCGCATGATCGAATTCCAGCTGGGGCGCGACATGCCACTCACCACGCG
>CAMLLF010000169.1 GCA_946480705.1 uncultured Lysobacteraceae bacterium
TCCGCGAGCCAGTCGACGTCTTCGCCGCGGTGCTTGAACAGCCACTGCGCGACGCGACCGGTACTCGGCATCACGAACGGCAGGCAGGCGTGCTGCCCGAGGTCATCGAGCGTCGCCGGCATTCCCGCGCGACGGAAATAGTCCGGCGATCCCACGAGACAGAGCGGCGCGTCTTCGAGCCGGCGGGCGACCAGTCCGCTGTCGGGCATGTGCCCCAGGCGGATCGCGACGTCGAAGCCTTCGGCCACGAGGTCCACGTTGCGGTTCGTGATGTTGAGTTCGATGCGAACGCCGGGATGCCGGCGCGAGAACGCGGCAAGCAGCGGCGGCAGGCGATAGTGGCCGTAAGTCGTCGGGACGCTCAGGCGTACGCGCCCTTTCAGTTCGCCTTCCTCGCCGTGGACTTCGCGCTCCGCTTCGTCGAGCAGCACGAATGCCGCGCGTACCTGGTCGACGTAACGCTGGCCGGCCTCGGTCAGACCGAGCCGTCGCGTCGTGCGGCGAAGCAATTGGTTGTCCAGGCGCGCTTCCAGTCGGGCGACGGCGCGGCTCAGCACCGACGGCGTCGTCGAAAGCGCCACGGCCGCCGCCGTGAACGATCCGCGATCGACGACGGCGAGAAAGACTTCGACATCGCTCAGGTAGTCGAACCGGCGCGCCATTTTGATCTCCCGGGAACAAATGAATGTCTCCACCGATAGTTTATAGCCGTGCAAGCGCCGAATATTGTGTGCGACAGCGACGCTACCCGGAGAACACGTGAAGCCGCTGATCCTCCCGCTCCTGCCGATGCTGGTTGCCGCCGTTGCACCGGCATTCGCCAACCCACCCGCCACAGGCACCCCGACCATGACCGCACATACCGCACAGTCCGAACGCAAACCCGTCCTGTTCGTCCTCACCAGCCATGCCTCGAAAGGAACGACCGGCATCGCCACGGGCTACTACCTCGGCGAAGTCACGCATCCGCTGGCCGAACTGGAACAGGCGGGCATTCCCGTTGCCTTCGCCTCGATACAGGGCGGCGAACCCCCGGTCGACGGCCTGGATCTCTCGGATGCGGTCAACGCGCGCTACTGGAACGACGCAACGTTCCGCGATGCCGTGACGCACACGCAACGCCTCGGCGATGTCGATCCATCGAAGTATTCAGGGATCTTCTTCGCCGGCGGTCACGGCGCGATATGGGACTTCCCCACCAGCGACGCCGTGCCGCGCGTGACGCGCGCGATCTACGAAGCCGGCGGCGTAGTCGGCGCCGTCTGTCACGGCCCTGCGGCACTGGTCAACGTGACGCTTTCCGACGGGACCTATCTCGTTGCCGGCAAGCGCGTCAGCGCGTTCACCGACGAGGAGGAGCGCGCTGTCCAGCTCGAAGCGGTCGTGCCGTTCCTGCTCGAGAGCACGCTCGTCCAGCGCGGCGCGAAACACGAGGCCGCGCCGAACTGGACCGCGAAGGTCGTGGTCGACGGGCGCCTCGTCACGGGCCAGAACCCACAGTCGGCCGCCGGCGTCGGTGCGGCGATGCGCGCGCTGCTCGTCGGTGCGGAGGCGCGCGAATAGGACTCGCTGAAGCGCGACGGGGATCGGGGCACCCGTGATTCGAAGCGAGTCAATTCAGCCAATTCAGGACACCCACGGAACGGAGAACCAATTCAGGACACCCAAACGATTCGGGACACCCACTTCTCGGTTCGGTCGAAGCCAATTCAGGACACCCACGGAACGGAGAACAAACGATTCGATTCGGGACACCCACTTTCTCGGTTCTGTCGCCCAAACGATTCGGGACACCCACTTTCTCGGTTCGGTCGAAACTCTCGAATGCCTCAGCGAATCGAGGCAGCGAATCGAGGCACCCATTGTTCGATCGAATGGTGGGTGTCCTTAACCAACCGCTCTGATTCGTTCGTTTGAAATTCTGGGTGTCCTGATTCGTTCTGTCATTCGCTTCGCACCATTCGGGCGCCTGAATTTCTGGGTGTCCACATTCGCTTGAATTTCTGGGTGTCCACATTCGCCGACCCTGTCATTCGCTTCGCACCATTCGGGCGCCTGAATTTCTGGGTGTCCACATTGACCGTTCGCCGCCGCCCACCGGCGCATCCAGCCGCACGACGAGGTAGCGCAGGAAGAACTGCGTCACCGGGCCCACGCCGAGCGCGAACACGATCGTGCCGACGCCGACGGTGCCGCCGAGCAGTACGCCGACCGCCAGTACGCTGACTTCGATCGCAGTGCGCACGCGGCGGATCGACCAGCCGGTACGGCGCGCGAGGCCGGTCATCAGGCCGTCGCGCGGACCGGGGCCGAGCTGCGCGCCGACGTACAGCGCAGTCGCGAACGCGCAGGTCGCGACGCCGCCGATCAGGTAGAGGCACCGCAGCGGCAGCGTGTCAGGCGTGGCGAGCAGTGCGAGATTCAGATCCGCGAATGGGCCGAGCAGCAGCGTGTTCGCGACCGTGCCGAGTCCCGGCATCTGGCGCAGCGGAATCCACGCGAGCAACACGCCGAAGGCCGCGAGCACCATGACGGTTCCGAAGGAGACCGGCAGATGCCGTGAGACGCCGAGGTGGAAGACGTCCCAGGGCGATGCACCGAGCGCGCCTTCGATCATCAATGCGATCGCGACGCCATAGAGCCAAAGCCCTGTCACGAGGCGCAGCAGGCGTTCCGGGAGGCGCCCGGCACGGAGCTGGGCGAGCGGGCCGAGATTGGCCAGTACGGGAGGGCGGGCTTGCGTGTTCATGGCGCCATCGTCACGCCGATTGGCACTTCCCCATAGATCCAATCGGACAATAATGGCCCTCATGCAACGATCACTGTCCCCGGATCGCCTCGCCGCGCTCGTCGGCACCTTCAGCCGCGCACCCGCTTACCGCGGCCTGCGCCAGGCGCTTCAGGAACTCGTCGGCGACGGCCGCATTCCGCTGGGCACGCGCCTGCCGAGCGAGCGTGCCGTCGCCGAAGCGCTGGACCTCTCGCGCAACACGGTGACGCGCGCCTACGCCGATCTCATTGCGGCCGGATTCGCGACCGCCCGGCAAGGCTCCGGCACCTATGCGGCCGCCCCGCTCGATCGCCGCCGCGCGCACGATCGCGCGCTGCATTCGCGCGGTAATTCATCGACCGGCGGCGGCACGATCGACCTCAACTGCGCCGCGAGCGGCGCCACGCCCGGCGTCGCCGCCGCCTACGAACGCGCGCTCGCCGCACTGCCGTCGTATCTGGCGAGCGACGGCTACCTGCCCTCGGGGCTGCCGACGCTGCAGGCGCAGATTGCCGAATCGTTCGCGCGGCGCGGGTTGCCGACGAGTCCCGAGCAGATCGTCATCACCTCCGGCGCGCTCGCCGCGGTTGCGATCGTCGCGCGCGCGCTGTCGCGTCCGGGCGATCGCGTGATGATCGAGTCGCCGGTGTATCCGAATGCGATCGAGGCGCTGAAGCTCGGCGGCGGCCGCGCGGTCAGCGCGCCGCTCGGCGATGCACTGGCCGAAGGCGGCTGGGATCTCGACGGCATCGAGGCGACGTTGCGCCAGACCTCGCCTCACCTGGCCTATCTGATTCCCGACTTCCAGAACCCGACCGGCTTTCTGATGAGCGACGCCGTCCGCGCGCGCTATGCCGCCGCGCTGCGCGCGGCACGCACAGTGGCCATCGTCGACGAGGCGCTGCAGGCGACGGCGCTGACCGATGTGTCCATGCCCGCGCCGTTCGCCGCGCACGCGGGCGATGCGATCACGATCGGCAGCGCGTCGAAGCTGTTCTGGGGCGGACTGCGCGTCGGCTGGATACGTGCGCCGCGCGATCGCGTGAGCCGCCTTGTCGCGGCGCGCGTGCAGCTCGATCTCGGCACGTCGCTGTTCGATCAGCTCGTCGTGAGCGAGTTGCTGAAGACCGACGACATCGCAGCGGCACGGCGCGCGCAGTTGCGGCAACGGCGCGACGCGCTGGCGGCTGCGCTGCGCGAACACGTTCCGGACTGGCGCTTTCGCCTGCCCGACGGCGGCCTGACGCTATGGCTGCAACTGCCGCACGGCAGCGCGACGCAGCTCGCCGCGGACGTCGAACCCACTGGCGTCCATCTCGCGCCGGGACCGGTATTCAGCGTCGAAGGCGGATCCGACAACTGGCTGCGGATTCCGTTTGCGCGGCCGGAGGATCAGCTCGTGCAAGCCGTCGAGCGCATCGCCGCCGTCTGGTCGGTACCGTCGCGTTCCCGTCAGCGGCGTGCGCTGCCGCTGATCGCCTGATCGCGCGGCCGCGCCGCGGTCGAGCGCCGCGCTCCGCGCGCCTCGAACGCGGCGATGGCTTCCTCGGCGCGCTGCTCGTCGAGGTAGTCGAGCGCCGTGCGCCCGCTCGCGTCGGCGAGATTCGGATCCGCGCCGAGATCCATGAGCGCGTCGAGGAACGCGAGATCGGTCATGCGGAAGTCAGCGCAGCGCTGCAGCAGCACGGTTCGGCCCGCCTCGCCGCGATGATTGAGGTTGCCGCCGCGCGCGATGAGCAGCGGCAGGTATTCCAGCGCCTTGTCGGGACGATCGAGTCCGACGATGTCGGTGAGCACGGTATTGCCGTCGCGCGTCGGGCGATCCGGATCGGCGCCGGCGTCCAGCAGCCGCTTCAGCACGTCGTCGGCGACGTTCCACGCTGCGGCCACCAGCACCGGACGATCGTCGCGCGTCGCGTCGGGATTCGCGCCGCGTGCGAGCAGATCGCTCACGCGTTGCGCATCGGGTTCGGCGCTTTCCACGGCCGAATACAGCAGTGCGTCGAGTTCGGCCTGACTCGGCGGCAGCGCCGGATGATCGAAGCGCATCGCCGGCGTGACCGGCGGCGTTCCTGCCGCGCAGACGACGCGCGGGCGTGCGCCGTGTGCGACGAGCCATGCCGTTGCCGCCGCATCCTGGCGATCGGCGGCGGCGCAGAGCGCCTGATCGAAATCCTGCGGCAGCCACGGCAGCGTGCGCACCGTGTTGAAGGCGCCGGACGACCAGCTGCCCGTGCCGACCAGCCGCTGCAGGCCGGTTGAGAACGCGAGAACGCTGGCCGCGCAGAAACCGGCGAGCACGACCCACAGACTCGCCTGCTGCAGCAGGTCGACGATGAGCCCGGCCGGCCCTGGCCGCGGATTGCCGCCGAAACCCGAGCCCGGCGCCGCCGCGAGACGGCGCGCCATGCGATACGGCAGCTCGACCAGTCCGGGCGCCGTCATCGCAAAAAACAGCGGCGACAGGACCAGCAGCATGCCGGGTGGATAAATGAAGAACGATACAAAAACCGCAAACCCAGCCCATGCGGCGATCCGCGCCGCGCGCGGGCTGGCGCGCAACGACGAAAGCGACTTCATGCGCCGTCCGGAACCGCGCGATCCGCCCGCCGGCGCCGGTACGACGGCAGCGCACGTCAGCACGACGGCCGCACCAAAGAACGCCACCACGAGCGGCAGCGCCCAGAATCCGTTGAACGACCACTCGATCGCCTCGTGCGGCGTCGCACGCGACAACTTCAGCTGCGTATCCGAACCCACGGCACGTCCGCGGTCGCCGGAGCCCGTGACGAGAACGTCGTAGCGCTGCGGCTGTCCCGCGGCAACCGGCCAGTCGTCCGGCGCGCGATAGCGCACGAACCCGCGCCACCTGGGTCCGCGCCGCGACACCGGTCCCTCGATCGGCTCGCGATCGTACTGGCCGATCACGGTCGGTCCGTGCCAGAACTCCAGCCGCGTCGTGGCCATGCCGGCGAGCACCCAGACCAGCACGGCCGCGGCGGCAATCGGCAGCAGGCTGCGCAGCGCGACGGAGGCGGACGATCGGTTGATGGCACGGCTCCGGTTGCAGGGTGGAAGGCTGAACGACACGCGGCGGCGATTCAGAACACACGATGCCGTCGATGCCGATCCGCAGCCCCGGATCGGTGCCCGTCGAAATCCATAGTGCGCAAAACGCGAATTCCGCGAACACACTGGCTGCAAAGGCCACCCGTCGTCCGGATTCCCCGACCTTCGTTGAGACACGCCTACACGTGAATATCCGGCGTCCGGACGACGATTCGAAGCGCGATCGCGCTACGCGGGCTTCCGGTCGATCTGCTTGATCATCCCCGAGATCCCGCCCTGCAGCGCATACACCTCGAAGCCCATCTTGGCCATGATGAAGGCCGCCGCTGCGCTGCGTTCGCCGGTATTGCAGTAGACGACGTACTTCTTTGCGCGGTCGTATTCATTGACCGTTTCGCGCAAGGTATACAACGGCGTGTTCAGCGCGCCCTTGATCGCGCGCTGCTCGAATTCCTCGGGCATGCGCACGTCGAGGACGATGGCGCCCTGGCGCGCGAAGATCGACGCCTTGCCCGGCGTGAGCCAGTCGACCGCCGGCGGCTTCATGACTTCGTCGAACGAGCGCTTGGCCAGCCGCATGAGCTTGCCGTCCTTGAGCATCGTGACGGTCGCGTTGCGCACCGTGTTCGCGAGCAGCGCGTCCTCGCCGAAGCTGTCGCCGCGCACGAGGTAGGCGACGACGGAGTCGCCGGTTTCGAGGCTCTTGGAGACGGACGCCTGGCCGTCCTTGATCACGTAGAAATAGTCGGCGGGCTCGCCTTCGCGCACGATGACTTCGCCGGCGCGCACGTCGATCTGTTCGAAGCGCTGGAACATGCGCTCGATGCCCGCGGTCGGCAGTTTGTGCATGACGCGCGACTGCAGCAGCCGGAACACCCAGCGGTTCGCTTCCGGCGACGGGTCCCAGTGGCGGAAGTTCTCGGTCCGCGAGAGCTGGTCCCAGCAGATGATCTTTTCCATGTAGCGACGGTCGATGCGCGCGATCGTGGCGCTGATCGAGGTGATCGTCCCGGTGAAGCGGCGCGGCTGGATGTCGCCGAGCGCGTAGCGGCCCTGCAGCGTCGAGGCGTCGGTTTCCTTGACCTTGCCGTCGGGGTATTCGCCCTTGACCCGGCCCGACAGCACGAAGATCGTGTGATCGTCGGTTTCGCCCGCCGTGAACAGCACGGCGCCGCGGCCGAGTTCCTCGACGATGGTTTCGCGCGCGAGCTGCTCGAGATTTTCGGGCCTGAGTGAGTCCAGCGGATACAGCTTGGCCAGATCGGCGCTGTTGACGCTCATGCCCGCTCCCCTCCTAAGCCCGTGCGGGGCCGAGTGTAGCGGGCGCCCGTGGCGGCCGGAAAGCATCGGTTTGGGCCGGAAAGCCCCCGGACGCTACAATCGGCCATCCCTTTTCCGATACCGCCCGGACGCCCACCGTCCGGGCCGAGGTCTTTCACGTCATGGACAAGAGCTTCGAACCCGGCCAGATCGAATCCAAGTGGTACGCGCAGTGGGAAGGCAACGGCTGGTTCAAGCCGTCGGGCCAGGGCGAGCCCTACGCGATCCTGCTGCCGCCGCCGAACGTGACCGGCACGCTGCACATGGGGCACGCCTTCCAGCACACGATCATGGACACGCTGATCCGCTACCACCGCATGCGCGGCTACGACACGCTGTGGCAGCTCGGCACCGACCATGCCGGCATCGCGACCGAGATGGTCGTGACGCGGCTCCTCGGCAGCGAGGGCAAGACGCGCAACGAACTCGGCCGTGATGCCTTCATCGAACGCGTCTGG
>CAMLLF010000170.1 GCA_946480705.1 uncultured Lysobacteraceae bacterium
GAAGATCGCCCTGCCGGTCGCCGGGTCGATCACGATCTGCGGCCGCGACGGTTCGAGCCGCTGGCTCTGCGGCCACAGCCGGTATGCGCGGCCCGCAGCGACACGGCCCGCGCGACCCGCGCGCTGATCCGCCGAGGCTTGCGAGATCGCAACCGTCTGCAGCCGCGTGAATCCGGAATTCGGATCGAAGCGCGGCTCGCGCGCCTGTCCCGTGTCGATGACCGCGCGAATCCCCGGCAAAGTAACGCTCGACTCGGCCACGTTCGTCGCCAGCACGATGCGCCGCATGCCGGCCGCCGCCGGCGAGAGCGCCGCGCGTTGTTCCTGCAGCGACAGCTCGCCATGCAGTGCGAGCACCTGCAGGTTCGTCGCATCGCCGCTCATACCCGACAACAGCGCGCGCGCACGTTCGATTTCACGCTTGCCCGGCAGGAACACGAGCAGGTCGCCGTCGGTCTCGGCCAACGCCTGCTCGGCCACGCGTCGCAGCTGCGGCAGCCAGTCCTCGCTGGCACGCGCCGGCGGATAGCCGACCTCGACCGGATAACTGCGCCCCGCACTCGTGAGCCGCGGCGCATCGAGCCATCGCGCGATGCGCTCGCCGTCGAGCGTCGCCGACATCACCAGCAACCGCAGATCCGGCCGCAAGGTGTTCTGCACATCGAGCGCCAGCGCCGCACCGAGATCGCCGTGCAGATGCCGCTCGTGGAACTCGTCGAACAGGATCGCGCCGACGCCCGGCAGCTCCGGATCGGTCTGCAGCAACCGCGTCAGAATTCCTTCGGTCACGACCTCGATGCGCGTCGCCGCCGACACCTTCGCCTCGAAGCGGATCCGATAACCGACCGTCGCACCGACCTCCTCGCCGCGCTGCCGCGCCATGAATTCCGCCGCCGCGCGCGCCGCGATGCGACGCGGTTCGAGCAGCAGGATCTTGCGGCCTTCGAGCCACGGCGCATCGAGCAACGCCAGCGGCACCTGCGTGGTCTTGCCCGCGCCGGGCGGCGCTTCGAGCACGGCGCGGCTGCCGGCCGACAACGTGGCCAGCAGCTGGGGGAGGATTTCGTGGATCGGGAAGTCGGCGGGGGTCGGGGCGCTCACTGCGATAGCGTAGCGCATGCGGCGGACTATCTGACCGCGGAGACTTCAGCGACGACCGTCGATACATGTCAACCCGGCGGATCCTGTGTCAACCGCGCTACGCTCGCAGCAGCGCGGCTGACATCGGCTTTCAGCAAACTACTATGATCGTCATTCGCCGGCATCCGGAGTGCCAATCGCACCCGCGCTTCCTTCCATTGGCAACGCTATATGTGGGAGCGCTCAGTCTTCGCATTCCGATGCGTTCGCAGCTCACGATCTACTGGCGCCAACGCTAACTCCGTGAAGTATCGGCGACGGACAGCGATCACGAAGCACGCACGTCCGACGCCATTCACTTCTCACTGAAATAGCCGCACCTTCTAGATGGAAGGCGAGAGCGACAGCGGATCACGTTCGAAACCAGCGATCAGTTCTTCCCCATACCGCACAGCGCCCTCATCTCCAATGAAATAGATAGTTCCGTCCTGTAATCCGATTCTTTGTCCATTCTTTGCGCCGTCGAATGTGATGGAGCCGTGCCAATAAAATGCGATAGCGAAAACAATCGTCATTGTTAGCGTCGCCCGATCATCGGAAGCGCCGTGGGAATCACGCTCGAACAGGAATGTTCGCTGGGATTCCACGTTCCAGCGACAACCGGGCTCGAAAACCAAAGTTTCAAAAATTTGCACTTCGTCGGGTAGCGGCGCAGTCGAATTGTCCAGTTGGAGCAGTACCCATGCGCCTTGCGGAAAAGACGCAACCAACCGATAGGCGATCGTGTAGAGATGCGTGACCTCCCGTGACGGAATATGGGCGACGTGACCAGAAGTGCCGGCGACTGCATCCTCAAGCTCATTCCATTCGCCGATCTTCAGGCTGACCCTAGCAAGCAAGTCGTTGGCCACCGTCGATTCCAAAGAACGTATTCGCATCCCTCAAACCTCTTCCGGAATCTGCTGTGGATATCTCTGGATATCGTATATCCAGCACGTGAGGCAAATCATCGGAGCGATCGCCGGCCCCCATGTAGGTGGAACCGGTGGCGGAGTTCGTGGAGCCTGAGGTTGCGGTTGCGGTTGCGGTTGCGGTTGCGGTTGCGGTGGCGGTTGCGCCTGTTCAGGCGTGATAGGAGTTCCCTTCAAATCAAACCTCAGCCAACCCTTCTGGCCAGGCTGACTGATTTTCCAGTACCCGCCACTTCCTGGGGGGCCACCCTGGCCCGCGGGAGGAACATACTGGAGCAGCGGCCTTCCGCCAGGTGCCTTTTCACCTAAGAACTGGCCGGGCCTACTTCCGTTCGGATGCGGAACCCAAGGACCGCCCGGAATTCCACCGGGCGGAGTGGGCACAGTAGACGCAAACTGAATATCCAGAACGTCATAAACACTCTTTGCCTCCATTTGATCATCGCGCGATTGCTCCGCGGCCTGCTCCGGCCCGGGACCCCTCGCAACTCCGATTTCACTTGCCCCCTGATTCGAACCGTCAGTACGCTCAACCGCGATTGCACCTTGTTCGCTGACCGCCATTTGATAGACAAGCTCTTTGCTCTTGCCGTTCTGAACGAAGATCTTCAGACCGCTCTCGCTAAACTGCACTTCAAGTCTAGCTGAGCTCTTAATCCGAGTTCCCAGATTGGTTTCCTGAACGGTAACCGTGCAGGTTCCGGACTGAACGTGCGTACCACTGGAATTCGATCCACCCATCGTGCAGGAGATCGGGTTATAGCCCGTTGGATCTACACCCGACAGTGGATTGTTGAGAATGTAGCTGTACGGATTCAGTGCCTGAGAGTTGGCAAGCGACTGCACGATCGGATCGACGCCAACGAATCGGCCCAGCTTGTAGTCGTACGCCCGCCCACGCATGTGGATGAGTTCGACGTCGTCCAGATGCACATGCTCGGTGAAGCCGCGCAGCGTCGACGGCAGGAGCTGCAGCAAACCCCGATCACGATCGCCGAAGTCGCCGTTGCGCGCACGACCGAAGGCGTCATAGCTGCGCTGCTGCTCGATCGCGCCGAGCTTGTCGGTCAGTGTAACGACCGAACCGAGGCGATCGCGCAGTACGTACTCGACCGAGTCTGTTCCGCCATCCCGCGAAACGACGACCTTGCCGAGTTCGTGGCGGTAGCGGGCGCTGCCGCCATTCACAGTTTTCTCGAACCCCTTCTCGCCGAAATACGTGATTCCAGCACTGGTCATTTGCTTGAACAGCGTGCCGTCGGGCGTATAGCTGAAATCGTTGTTCACGCCGTTGCGCTGAAGCAGCAGCGGCAGGTTCTGCGCGTCGTACCGCGCGATACCGATCGTGTTGCCGCCATTGAGATTGCCGTTCGCGTCGTAGGCAAACGTCGCGATTGCGCTGTTGGCGAGCGTTACGCTCGTGACGGCATTCGGGCGCGGTCCCTCGTAGCGATACGCAGTCTCCAGCGCGGCGCTGTAGTCGGACTTGAATTTCAGATTGCCATTCGCGTGATAGCCGTAGAGAACGTCTTTGGCCGGCACGTTCGGCAGCGTCTTCGTCGCCCTGGTCAGGCGCTGCAGGTCGTCGTAGTCGTAGGTCTCGACACTGGTTCCGGCCGTCGTCTGGCGCGTCTGGCGAATGAGGTTACCAAAGCTGTCGTAACGATACTCGAATCGATCGATCTCCATCGGACCGAGTGACGCAGTCCAGCGCCGCAGACCGACTTCGCCAGTCGCAGCGTAGGTCGTCGTGCGTTCCTCGATGCCGTTGCCGTAGAGCACCACGGCTTCCGTGCCGCGCGCGTCGCGTTCGAGCACGGTCCAATACGGATTGGGGTCCGATACATTGCGCGTGGACTTTGGATAGCCGTATTTGTCAAACGTGTTCTCGACGAGCAATCCACTGGGATAGGCGTGCCCCTTGATGCGGCCGTAATTCGCGTCATAGGCGATGAGATCGAGCCATGAATTTTGCTCGCCGGCAATTGTCGTCGTGATTTCCGACGGCCGTGCTCCGTCGTCGTAGCTGAATCGCCTCGCCCAGATCGGCGCGGATCCCTCGCTGCGGTCGAGCGTCCACGGCAAGCCGTGCGCGCCTGGTGCATCGTAAGTAAACCGATCGACCGTGTTGGCCTGCCCCATGCTGGCGGGATACGTCACGGCCTTGGTCAGGACACGGCCAAGGAGGTCGCGTGCAAACATATCGGTCACGACGCCGCGTGCGTCGCGCTGCTCGATCAATTCACCCATCGCGTTGTTGCGATAGGTCCACTCGCCCATGTTCGGGTCCAGCGAGCGGGTCTTGTGACCGAGCGCGTTGAAGTCGGCAATCATCAAGCTGCCCGACACGTCACGGACGGCCACCGCGTTCCCGGCCGCGTCATACCAATACGTGGTCGTTCCCGCGAGCGCATCGACGGTCTTCGACAGACGCCCGAAGCTGTCATAGCTGCGGCTCATTTCCACGCAGAGTTCGGTCGACGTGCAGCCTTCGGGCGACGAGCCCGGAGGCGGCGGCGCGACGCCGATCGGGAGTCCGCGAGAGACGACATTCGTCGTGCGGCCAATGTACTCATAGGTCGTGTAGCGATCGCCGGTAGTGGGATCGGACTCGTGCAGCGGCTCGTGTTTCGAAAGCATCCGATCAAGTAGGTCGTACGTGTAGCTGATCCAGTTTGGGCCGGCACCGGCGAAGTACGGCGCGGACTGCCGGGCGACGCGCCCCATCTCGTCGTATTCGACCTGCGTATGCATCCACTGTCCGTCGCTGGCGCGCGCACGCGTCGCGACGGGGCGGCCGAGCAGGTCGTGACCGACCGTCGTCGTCGGCGCACCGTCCTGTACGGTCGTTATTTCGTAGACGACGTTGCCCGACGAGGCCCATCGCGTCGCGAGCTTGCGAGTCGGCTGCAGCTTTCGATTGAGGCGATCGTAGACGTCGGTCGTCGTGCCGGCGCCGAATGCGTCGTAGGCGACTATCGTCTTGCGGCCATTGGGGTCGGTCGTCGAGGTGACCTTCCCGTCCGACGCGCGCGTGATCGTCGTGGTCGTGCCGCCCATCGCGTTGATCGTGTTGGCCGGGAAATAGCCATCGGACGTCGTCTGTACCTGTTCGGAACGAGACCCCGCCATGCCCGCGCCTGTCGAGGTCACGCTGGACGGGATGCCGTAGTTCGGCGACGGGTAGCCGAACGTTTTGGTCAGTTCCTGATCGGCGATGCCCGGCTGGATGCGTTCCTCAGCGAGCGTGCGCAGACCGTCATTCCAGCGATAGGTCTTGGTAACCGTCTGTGTGGCGGCAGCCGCGCCCGAAGGCACGCCGTGTCCCGACGCGTACTGAACGGATTGAGAAATGACGCGCGAGCGCAGCCGGTTCAACCACCACGAGGCGAGGTCGGCCGTTTCATAGTCTGACTGGGTCAGACTGCGGTGCTCGGCAATGAAATAGGTATCGGCCGGGTGCGTACCATCGCTCGTGATCACGAGTTCCCACAGCAGGTTGCCGTGCGCGTTCCAGCCGGACGCCGCCTCGTTCTCCGACTTGGCGTTGATGCGGCGAACCGTCGTCAACGCCCCGCCTCGCGCAGCCGGCGAAAAGTCGAACGTTTCGCTCTTATGTTCATCGAGGAACGGCGAGTAAACCGCTCCCGGAGCCGCTTCGGCACCTCCGTCTCCCGGGCAGCGTTGCAGACGATTCGTGCGACTACAGCGCCAGACGAAGTCGTTCTTTTCGATGACGCGGGCAGGCTCCATGGCCGCGGCCTCTTCGACCGATGCAATCTGCCCGGCGAGCGGGAAGCGCTGATGGAAGGTCGTCGTCACGCGACGTGCGTGGCCCGGATACGGCGCCTTGGCCGAATCAAGGTCCTCGGTCGCGATACGCCGGAAGCCCTGGAAACCGCGGCCGCGCGTGTTGTAGATCGCTTCCTGATAGCTGTATCGCGTCGAGCGGTCGCCGGTATTGCCGCCGATGCCGTTGCTTTGGAACATCGAAGCGACGACGTTCATCGGCGACGCAAAATAGATGTGGCGCTTGTCCACATAGCCCGTTCCGCTCGTGCGCACCGGCACGGAATACAGCGGAAAGCTCGCATCGGTGCGTCCGGCCTGGCTCGTCAGCGGCAGGTACTGCCACTCGGCCTGGTCGCCCAGGCCGTTGGTGATGCGCTCGGCAAGATCCGGCAACTTGGGCGGCAGTCCCGCGCGGGCACCGGCGCCGAGGTTCTCGCTGACGAATTGTCCGCTCGACGACAACGGTTCACCGTTGGGCAGCTGGGACGGGCCGTAGACGAAGGTCGTTCCGGCAGGCGGGTTCGTACTGCCCGGCGGGAAGGTGAACGTCGTCAGGTAGTCGCAGAGAGACGACTGGATGTGGCAACCGCCGTAGGTCAGCCCCTGCGACAGGCCATCGCCATAGATATCGTCGATCACCGGCGCCCGACCGTTGAGCTTCGGCGCCGACAGGACGACACCGGTCGACTTGCGATGCAGACGATAGTTGTCAGGCCCGGTCTCGACGAATTTCAGCGCATCCATCGTGTAGAGGCTGTTGTCGAAACCCTGGTAGTTGTGCCGGTACATGTCGAAGATCGGGAACGTGCCGAGCAGGTTGTTCACCGAATAGATGTTCGGCTCGCAGTCGCGTCCGCCACCCGCCGCGCATATCTGCCTGGTCGGATGCCGCGGACAGAACATGACGGGCTCGGTCCCGTCGCCGATCTGCATCAGCCCACGAACGCATTGGCGCGATGCGAATCCGCCCGGAACCAGAACGTCTTCACGACCGTCGTTGTCTGCGTCGGCGACGCTGTTGAACGTCGCATGCAGAGGCGGCTCGTAGTCAGGCGATCCCGGCGTCGGGCAGTTCGGCAGGCCGCCCGTCTGGCCGTCGAGCGGAACACGCGGTCCGAGGACCGAGCCGCTCTGCCGCGTGCCGCGATTGATGCGCAGCAGGTTGCCGTAGCAGGTCTGATAGAAGTAGTCCCTGAGTCCGTCGCCGTTGACGTCGACCCACGCGTGTCCGCGCGACGACTGCGGCTCTTCCCAGTGACGGAAATCCGGCCCGAGCGTTTCGAAATCAGCCGCAGTCACGCTGTAGCCGCCGTTGCTCGTCAACTGACCGAACAGCACGGCATCCTCAAGACCGTTGCCGTGCAGGTTGCCGTTGATGAGCATGTCCTGGACGCCATCGCCATCGATGTCAAAGATCGCGCGGAGTTCGGACTGCGATTGCACACCTACCAGAAAGCACTGCTGGAACGTCGGCGTCGTGGCAAAGCTGATTGCCGCACCGGATGCGTCCGGCGTCGTGTTGAGGTGAATCAGCAACGACATCGGGCAGTTGGTCTGGTGAAACCACGCGTCTTCGTTCGGCAATCCGCCGCGCAGGATGACGAGGTCCGCCTTGCCGTCGGCGTTCGGCTTGAGGCTGGGCAACGGGGACGGCTCGTTCGCCGTCGTGACGCCCAACGATCAGGACTTGCTCAAGGGCGATTTCACGAACCTCATCACCGGCGATTTCAACGGCGACAACAA
>CAMLLF010000171.1 GCA_946480705.1 uncultured Lysobacteraceae bacterium
CTGCGGCTCGGCAGCTGGCCGCTGCGCGCCGGATGAGCCGGTTCCGGCCGGGCTGAGCGCGGCGAAGACGACATCGCGGTCTCGAACCGGATGAATAGAACCATTGATGGTGCGGACGTCGGACGATCCCGCGACCTGGACGCGAGCGAGGCCGCGTGGCGGCAGCCGGGCTTCCGCCGCGTTCGCGGGCTCTTCACGACGCCGGAGTGCAAGACGTTGGCGGCGCACTGCGCCCGAATCGACGATGCCGGCGCGCGCGATCCGCTCGAACGGAACCGGTGCCGCGCGCTGCCTGCCGAACTGCGTTTTCGTCTTGCCGCATCGCGCCTGTTGCCCGCGCACCACGTCGCCGTGCAATGCGGTATTTTCCAGAAATCCACAACCAGGAACCGGCTCGTCGCCCTGCATCGGGATCTCGGCGTGCCCGTTGCCGGGCGCGCGGACGAATCGACGAATGCGCGTACTTCGCTGGTGCCGGCGTCGTGCACCCTGCCGATCGCGGGCCGCAGCCGATTGATCTTGAACTCGGCGCCGACGACGTCGGCATCCGCGGGGGCTCTGGTCAGCGCCGCGTAGCGCAGGCGCCGTCGGCGATGCTGGTGATGGCGCCGGCGTGTACGTAGCCGTGCTGCTGCGAGAGCCGGTCGGAAAACGGCAGTGCGATATGGACTTCGCCTTCGGATACGAAGGCGAGACGCGCGCCGAGTGTCGTCATCAGTCCCTGGATGCCGAAGCTCGCGGCGATGCGTGTCCGCCGTTCAGTGTTCATGTGTCCGAAGGTGCGGTCGGAAACGCGACGAGGGGCAGAGCCGAATCGGTCAGGCCGGCCCGAGGTCGCTGGTATTCGCATTGAGCACGCTCAGTACGTCGCCGAGCAATCCCCGATCGCAGGCCGCGACGAGACCGCCGCCGAACACGACCTGCTCGCGCCGTCCGTCCAGCGCCGAGCAGACGCCGCCGGCTTCCTCGATGCAGGGCACGAGCGCAGCAATGTCCCAGGGCTGCATGATCGTGTCGATCGCGGCGTGCAGGCTGCCGCGGCAGACCAGCGCGTGCTGCAGGCAGTCGCCGCAGACGCGGAATTTCTTCGCGCGCCGGATCAGCGCGCCGAGCGCATAGGCCCGGCCGTCGCGCCCGGGCTGGATATCGCTCGCGTGCACGCCCGATGCGGACACGACAGCTTCGGCGAGCCGTGCCGGCGCGCGCACGCGAACCCGCGTCGTCTCGCCGTTGCGGTCGCGGAACCAGCAGCCGAGGCCGCGCGCGGCGTAGACGGTTTCGCCGAGCACCGGAAAATGGATCACGCCGACCAGCGGTTCGTCGTGCTCGGCATAGGCGATCAGCGTGCCGAACAGCGGCAGGCCGAGCGCGAACGCGCTCGTGCCGTCGAGCGGATCGACGATCCACTGTCGCGCCGCGCCGCGCTCGCCGCCGAACTCCTCGCCGAGCACGGCGTGATCGGGATGACGCTGCGCGATCGCCGCGCGTATCGCCCGCTCGGCGGCGCGGTCGGCGAGCGTGACCTCGGTGCCGTCGGCCTTGAGGTCGGCGGCGCAGCGCTGGTAGTGCGGCAGGATTTCGTCCTGCGCGGCGGCGGCCAGCGTCAGGGCGAAGTCGAGCAGTTCGCGATGGCGTTCGAGGTTCATGCGGGGCTCCGGGGGCGACGAGGCCGCTAGCGTATCGGTCCTCGCGACGGCGTGCGTGCACGCCTCCGATCGCGCGACGCCTGCGCCGCCGCGCCGGTGCGGGAGCGGCTGCGTCCAGGAAATGCCTGCGTGTTGCGGAAATTGCGTGCGCGACGCCCGGACCGGCGGCGCCGTCGCGCGGCCGTCTTCGCGGCGTCGTACGCACCCACGTTGTCGCGGTGCGGCATGAACTGCAAAAATGCGCCGTCCGCACGAAAGGGTAGTAACGGTGATTCCAGGGAAACGGCGTCGCGCGAGGAAGGCATCCGGCACTTCGATGGCGAAGCCATGCCGGCGGCGACGGACCGGCAGGAGGGCGGGCGCATGAATCTGACGTCCGCCGAATCGCTGCGTTTCGACATACGCGGCCTGCGCATGACCAATACCGGCAGTGCGCTGCGCGAGTGGGTCACCGCCACCGGCGACACGGTCGGCGTGCATTTTCACGACGGCCCGCCGGAACTCGCTGCCGATCCCTCCGATGTTGCCGGCGTCCGGCGCTACTACCGCGAGCGCGCCGTGGCCGACGGCTCGGGCCTGATCGAAGCCGACACGCTGCGCGTCGCCGGCTGCCAGGCGATCCGCATCGTCTGCAAGGTGCCGCAGCAGCCCAGCGGCATGAGCTATCTCGGCGCGCTCGTGCTGCCGTTCCGCGATTTCTGTTTCGTCGTCGACGTCCATTGCATCGAGCGCAGCACGGCCGGCGTGCGTGAATCGACGATCCTCAACCACGCGCTCGCGAGCGGCGAAGTCACGCTGTCCGAACACGGCGACATGCTCGGCTGGGCGCGCGACCCCTACGGCGACCCGCAGCGCGCGCCCGTGCTCTGGAACCTGTCCGACGCACGCACGCACGACGCGCGCTTTCCCGACCACGCGCTGTCGCGCACGCGCGCGTTGCTCGATCGCGTCGAGACGACGCTGCGCCTCGACGACCGCGTCCGCACCGCGCCCGGCTTCGTCTATCGCAGCGGCAAGAGGCCGTGGTGGAGGCCTTGGTAGGGCGGAAATCAGGAATGGGGAATCGTCAAAAGCGCGGCGCGGCAGCCGGCTGCTTCCGGCCTGCACCGTGCGACGGTGTCCCGCTTTTGGCTCCTGACGATTCCCGATTCCCTACCCTCGGTTCCCTGCTACCTCCGCGCATGCCGTGATCCGCAGGCTGTTCGGGAACGGCGGGTCGACGCGGCAGGGCGCGACGCGCTCGCCGAGCCGCGCGCCGAGCAGCAGCGCGTACTCGGCGAAATACGTGTCCATGACGCCTTCGACGCGTGCGCGTTCGAGGCGGCGCGCGGCCGTGTCGCGGTCGCCGTCGGCGAGCGCCTGCCAGGCGCGCAGCAGTTCGGCGTTGCCGGCGTAGTCGGATTGGCTGCCGAGTTTTCCGGCGATGTCCTCGGTCGTGCGCGGCGAGGCGATGCCGAATTGCAACGCCGCCATCTGCAGTGCCGCCTGTTCCCAGTCGTGTGTCGCGATGCCGAAGGCGTCGGCGAGATAGCGCGCCGCGAGTTCGCGCTCGCCGGCGCGCATCGCGACGACGGCGAGAAATCCCAGCGTGCGTGCGCGGCAGATCCGCTGCAGTTCGCCGCAGCGCGGCAGCAGGTGCGCGAAGCGTTCGCCGGTGTCGGCGCTGCCGCTGACGTAAGCGGACAGCGCGCCGAGTTCGGCCATCTTCGTCGCGTTGTCGTAGGCGCGCGCCGCATCGGCGAGCGCGACCGACCGGTCGGCGGCGGCGATCGCGTCGGCGTAGCGGCCGCGCGTGTAGGCCAGGCGTGCGCGGACATACGTTTCCAGCATCGGCGCGCCGCGCAGGCGGCCGGCGTCGAGTTCCGCCTCGACCGCGTCGGCATCGCCGAGGCTGGCACGGTCGCCGAGCACGTAGACGACGACGCCGGGGCCGAGTTCGTCGAGCGGCACGTTGCGGTAGGCCGTCAGCGCCTTGCCGAACGCACGGCGTGCGAGGTGGTGATGAGCCAGCGCGTGATGAAGGCGCCAGGCGTTCGGACGCAGGTCGAGCATGGCGTCCTGCAGCTGGCGCGCGCGGTCGCCGTTGTCGCGCAGATGGCGGGCGAGTTCGACGAGCAGCCGCGTGTAGGCGGGCGTCTCGTCGCGTACGCGCGATTTCGCGAGCGCGGCCCAGCGTTCGAGTTCGGGCGGATTGCCGTAGGACTGCATCGCGAGCAGGGCCGGCGCGACCGGCGAGCGCGTGTCGAGTTCGGCGACCTGCAGCAGCAGTTCGCGCGCGCGTCCCGTGTCGGCGGCGCGTTCGGCGGCGAAAGCCAGGCGCAGCAGTCCGGCGGTGTCGCCGCGGCCCGCGTCGAGGTCGCTGGCGCGCAGGTCGTATTCGGCGCCGATCGAGGGATCGTGCAGGCTCATCGCGAGTCCGAGCCCGAGGAGCATGACGATCAGTGCGCCGGCGAGCAGGCGAGGGCGGCGCCATCGCGGCCGCGCGCGTGTCGGGACGCTCGCCGGCGCCGCGGCCATGCCCGCATCGACGGCCGGTGCGGCGGGCGCCGTGGCGGATGGCGCGGCCGCGTCGACCTGCAGCTCGGCGTCGAGCCGTATCCCGCCGCGGCGCACGGTCTTGATCGCGTCGGCCGCGGGGCCGAGCGCGCCGCGCAGGCGCCAGATCAGCTGGGTCAGCGCGGTATCGCCGATGTCCTGGCCGCCGGGCCAGAGCCGGTCGAACAGCACGCTCCGCGGCACGAGCGCGCCGCGCGCCTCGCAGAGCATGACGAGCAACCGGAACGCGAGCGGCTGGCAGGCGACCTCGGCCTCGTCGACGCGCAGCTGCTGGCGGGCGACGTCGACCGCGACGTTCGCGAAACGATAGACCGGCGCGCCGTCGATGCCGGCGGCCGCCGGCTCGGATCGCGGCAGGTTCATGGCCGCAGACCCAGGCGTGACGCGGTGGTGAGGTTGCAGAGACCTTGCCGTGAGGACGCCGGATCGGGGGCGCACGCAGCATCCGTCGCCGTCAGCCGGGCTGCACCGGCGTCTTTCGAGGATGCGCACATGGGTATGAGCAACATGATCGGCACGGGCCTGCGGCAGTGGGTCGGGCGCGCGGTGCTGGGCGTCGGCGCGAGCATAGCAGCCGCCGGTTCCTGCGCCGCCGGCTCGAATCCGATCGGGCTCGCGTTCGATCCGGGCTTCGGCACCGGCGGCTTCGCCGCCCTGCCGCGGCATCCGAGCGCCGACGCGGCGACGACGATCACGCCGATCGGCATCGTCCATCTGGATGCGAGCGGCGGCTACGTCAGCGCCACGCTGCAGCGCGCGAACAACATCCCGCGGATCGTGCTGACGCGCTACACCGAATCCGGCCAGCTCGATACCGGCTGGGGCAACGGCGGCAGCCAGATGCCGGCGTTGCCGTCGCCCTACCTCGACAGCGGCACGGTCAACGCGATTCGCCTGGTCGCCGGCAGCGAGAGCGGGCAGGACATCTTCTATGTCGCGTTCAGCCTGCCGGGCACGCCGGGCTATTCGGTCGCCGTCGCGAAGTTCTTCGCCAGTGGCGCGTTCGACGGCAATTTCGGCTTCGGCGGCTATGCCGTGTCGGCGCTGCCGGTCAGCGCGCCGAACGGACTGCGCTGGCCTCGCGCACGTTCCGCTTCCCGTGTCCCGGCGGCACCTCGGCCTCGGCCATTGACGCGCTCGAACGCCCGGCCGGCTGGAACGGCGACGTGCTCGTCATGGGCCGCGCCGCCTGCATTTCGCTCGGCACGGTCGCGGTCGTCGCGCGCATGCGGGACATCGCAACGGCGCCGAGCGCGGTCTGGCTCGCGCGCACCGAGACCGGCGGCGTCTGCGTGCCGGGCGGCCTGAACCTGTGCCCGCAGGTCATGCTCGCGTACTCCGACAGCTATCCGAACGTGGCGATCACGATGACGCCGCAGAACAAGCTCGTGCCGGTCGACACCGCCGACGGGTCGCTGCTGGCGGCGACGCCCGTGAATGCGCTCGGCCCCGATTCCTATGCGCAGCATTCCTCGTACCGCGGCATCGTGTTCCGCTATCCGCGGCTGGTCGGATTCGGCCTGCAGATTCCGGCGGTCAACGGTCTCGCCGGCCTGTTCGTCGACGGTCTTTTCATCGACGGATTCCAGTAGTGCGAAGACGCGCGCGCCGTCGGCGCGTCAGGCCGCGCGCGCGATGTCGTCGGCGATCAGCGACTGATGCAGGCCGAAGCCCGCGGTGACGCCGTCGGCCGCGGCCAGCGTGATGTTGCTGCGCGCGAGCGCCGCATCGCCGGCGGCATGGACGCCCGGCACGCTGGTCTGCCTGCGTTCGTCGGTGCGAAGGATCGCGCCGAGCGGCGTTTCCTCGATCGCGCAGCCGAGCTGCTGCGCGATCGGACCGGCCGGGTGCGTCCGCGTCGCGACGAACAGCGCGCGCGCCGCCAGGCGACGGCCGTCCTGCAGCACGATCGCATCGAGCGTCGTGCCGGGTCCGGCGAGCGACGCGACCGGCGCCGTCTCGACGCGCACGCCGCGGCGGCGCAGCAGGTCGCGATCCTCGCCGTCAGGCTCGGGCTGACCGTTCATGAGCAGCGTCACCTCGCCCCAGTCGGCGATCAGCGCCGCGTGCTGCGCGGCATGCACGCTGCCGGCGAGCACGGCGATCGGTCCCCCGCCGATTTCATAACCGTGGCAGTAGGGACAGTGCACGACGCTGCTGCCCCAGCGTTCGGCGAGACCCGGCAGCCCGGGCAAAGTGTCGCTGACGCCGACGGCGAGCAGCAGCTTGCGCGCCGCGACGTCGCGGCCGTCCGCCGTCGTCACGACGAAATCACCGTCGTTTCCGGCCGCAGCCTGTGCCGTGCCCGCGATCAGCGTCGCATTCGGATACGCCGCGAGCTGCGTGCGCGCGTCGGCGAGAATCGCGCCGCCGCTGCGGCCGTCCTGCGCGAGCACGCCGTGCGAATGCGCGGCGAAGCGGTTGCGCGGCAGGCCGGCATCGAGCACGGCGACGCGGCGGCGCGTGCGTGCGAGCAGCAGCGCGGCGGCGAGGCCGGCGAAACCGCCGCCGACGACGAGAGCGTCGAATCGGTTCATGAGCAGGTCTCCGGGTGTCGCCGCGGCGGCCCGGATGCTCGCCGGCCTAAACGACACTTCTGAAGTTACATATTGGCGGCACGCCCGGCATATTGCAACTATCGTTGTTACGATATGCCGATCTGCTAAGGTGGCTGCCCCTCCGGAGCCGACCCCGCGATGAAACGCGACAGCCGCCTGTCCCGCATGCTGCACGTCCTCGTCCACATGGAGCGGCACGAAGGATCGGCGACGTCCGAAGCGATCGCGAAGATGCTCGGCACGAATCCGGTCGTCGTGCGGCGCACGATGGCGGGTCTGCGCGAACACGGCTATGTGACGTCGGTGAAGGGGCCCGGCGGCGGCTGGACGCTGGCCAGGCCGCTCGACGCGATCAGCCTCGGCGACATCCATCGCGCGCTCGATTCGCCGCCGATCTTCGCGCTGGCCGCCGCGGTCGATCATGCCGGCTGCCTCGTCGAGCAGGCGGTCAACGCGACGCTGAAGGCCGCGTTCGACGAAGCCGAACGCACGCTGCTCGCGCGGCTCGACGGCGTGAGTCTCGGCGACATCGCGCGCGATCATGCGCGGCGCGCGCGGCGCAAGCCCCCGCGCGGCAAGGGCTGAGACGTCGCATCTCGGCGTCTGGCGGCCCGTAACGGAGAAATCGGAGCGACCGGCGCGTTCCGGCCGCACCTGTTTGCTTCTCGTTCGGTCCGTAGCGGCGCTACGGATTCGCTTCGAAGCCGCGTCCGGAACGACCGGCCCGGTGTCATTCCGGCTTCCGCGTCCTCCGCTTCCGGCCGCTAGCGCCGGCACGACCGCCGCTGCGACGCGCGCGCGTT
>CAMLLF010000172.1 GCA_946480705.1 uncultured Lysobacteraceae bacterium
ATACCGACGGCATCCAGAGCGGGCGCAATGCGCTGCTCGCCGAGATTGGAGGCAATCTCATCTGGTTCGACAGCGCGACGTTGGGCCTGACGGGCGACTGGGTCATCCGCGCGGTCGTCGACTGCCCGACGACGCCGCAGACCGCCGATCTCGTCGTCGGCATGAGCGCGAATCCGCCGGCCTATCTGCCGGGAGGGTCGCTGGTCTACACGGTCACGGTCTCGAACTCCGGGCCCGCCGCGGCGTCGGCGACCGTCGTCGATCTTTTCCCGGCGAGTTTCACCGGCATTACGTGGGTCTGCATCGGCACCGGCGGCGCGAACTGCCCGGCCAACGGCACGGGAAATCTCACGCACAACGTGACGCTGCCGGCAGGCGGACTCGCGACCTACACCATCACTGGCACGGTCGCGCCGGGCACCAGCGGGAGCCTGTCGAACTCGGCGACGGTCGTCGTGGGCTCGCCCGTAACGGATCCGGACACGAGCAACAACACGGCGACACTCGCGATCGAAGCCAACAACGACGCGATCTTCGAGGACGACTTCGACGTCTAGGTACTGGCCGCGGCTCAGCCGGCGTGCGCGAGCACGCCGCGCCGCGCGGCTGCGCGAAGATCGGCCGACAGCGACGCATCGCCGACCGCGCGCGCCAGGATGACCGCGCCGACCAGCATCGCGAGCGAGGCCAGCGCGGCATCGCGACGCTCCGCTTCCGTCGCGCCGGCAACCTGCGATTCAAGCGCGGTCGCAAAGCGCGCAACGCCGTCGCGCAACACCGCGCGCAGGCTCTCGTCCTGCCGCGCGACATCCGCGGCCAGCGCCGCGAGCGCGCAGCCGCCGCCCGCGTCGGCGCAGTGGGCATCCGACAGATAGCCGTCGACGAACGTCGCAAGACCCTCGCGCAGCCCGTCGCCCAAGGTCACGGCATTGGCCTGGAGCGCGCGGCGGCAGGCCTGCACCGCGAGATCCTGCTTGGACTCGAAGTGACCGTAGAAGCCGCCGCGGGTCAGTCCCGCCGCCTGCATTAGGTCGTTGAGTCCGATGCCGTCGAAGCCCTTTTCGCGAAACAGCTGGGCCGCCGTATCGATGATGCGTTCGCGGTTCTCGTCCGCCTGGGCTCTGCTCACGCGCATGGGGTTTTCTCCGGGTTCGTCCGAGTCACTTGACACAGATTAAATGTCGAGCGACATTCAATCAATAAATGTCAGTCGACATTTAAATGATCGCACAACCCGCGATCATCCAACCTGCTGAACAAGAAGGATTTTGACGATGAAGCTCGAAAATGCGGTGGTCTTCGTGACCGGCGCCAACCGCGGCCTCGGCCGCGCATTTGCCGAAGCCGCACGCGCGGCCGGTGCCCGCAAGGTCTATGCGGCAGCGCGCGACCCGGCCAGCGTCGATCTCGCCGGCGCCGTGCCGGTAGCGCTCGACGTGACCGACGCCGCACAGGTACGCGCCGCGGCCGAACGCGCCGGCGACGTGACGCTGCTGATCAACAATGCGGGCATTCTGCGCCCGGCCGGCCTGCTCGACGGCGAGGCGAGCATCGAATCGGCGCGCGCCGAACTCGAAACCAACTACTTCGGACCGTGGCGCGTCGCCCAGGCGTTCGCGCCGGCGCTCAAGGCCAACGGCGGCGGTGCCATCGTCAACGTGCTGTCGGTACTGAGCTGGCTGACCGTCCCGGGATTCGCACCGTACAGCGCGTCGAAAGCGGCCGCGTGGCAGCTCAGCAACGGGTTGCGCAACGAATTGCAGGCTCAGGGCACACAGGTGACGAGCCTGCACGTCGGCTACATGGATACCGACATGGCCAGCGGCTATGACGGCGAGAAGTCGTCGCCGGCCGAGATCGCGCGCCTGACGCTGGCGGGCGTCGAGGCCGGCCAGGCCGAAGTGCTTGCGGATGCGATCACGCAGCAGGTGAAACAGGGACTGTCCGCGGCGAAGCCGCCTTACGCGGCGGCCTGACAGGCAAAAACGGCGGCGCTTTCGCGCCGCCGTTTCGTTCAGACGTTGAAGCGGAAGTGCAGCACGTCGCCTTCCTTGACGATGTATTCCTTGCCTTCGAGGCGCAGACGTCCCGCGTCGCGCGCGCCGGATTCGCCCTTGTACTTGATGAAGTCGTCGTAGGCGATGGTTTCGGCGCGAATGAAGCCGCGCTCGAAATCGGTATGGATGACGCCGGCCGCCTGCGGCGCGGTCGCGCCGATCTTGACCTGCCACGCACGCACCTCCTTGACGCCGGCCGTGAAGTAGGTCTGCAGGCCCAGCAGCGTGTAGCCCGCGCGGATCACGCGGTTCAGGCCGGGCTCGTCGAGGCCCATGTCCTGCAGGAACGCGTCGCGGTCGGCGTCCTCGAGCTGCGACAGTTCTTCCTCGATCGCCGCGCAGACCGGCACGACTTCCGCACCTTCGGTCGCCGCGCGCGTGCGCACCTTGTCGAGATGCGGATTGTCCGTGAACCCGTTCTCGAGCACGTTCGCGATGTACATCAGCGGCTTCAACGTCAGCAGGAACAGGTCGCGGACCAGCGCCTTCTCGTCCTCGTCGAGGCCGGCCGCACGCGCCGGCTTGCCTTCGTTGAGCGTCGCGGCGAGCTTCTGCAGCACCGGCCGCTTGGCCAGGGCTTCCTTGTCGGCGGCCTTCGCGGCGCGCTCGGCGCGGTTCAGCGCCTTCTCGACCGATTCGAGGTCAGCCAGCGCAAGCTCGGTGTCGATCGTCTCGATGTCCGAGATCGGATCGACCTTGCCCGAGACGTGGACGATGTCGCTGTGTTCAAAGCAGCGCACGACGTGCGCGATCGCGTCGACTTCGCGGATGTGCGCGAGGAACTTGTTGCCGAGGCCTTCGCCCTTCGATGCGCCGGCGACGAGGCCCGCGATGTCGACGAACTCCATCGAGGTCGGAATCACCTTCTGCGGCTTGACGATGTCCGACAGCGCGCCGAGGCGCGGGTCTGGCACCGGAACCACGCCGACGTTCGGGTCGATCGTGCAGAACGGAAAGTTCGCCGCGGCGATGCCGGCCTTGGTCAGCGCGTTGAACAGGGTGGACTTGCCGACGTTAGGCAGGCCGACGATGCCGCATTTGATGCCCATGGTGGATCCGCAGGAAGTGAAAAGTGGTTGATTGCCAAACGATAAAATGCTGCGTCGCTCAGGACTTCGCCGGCGCCGTGTGCAGCCGTTTCATCGCCTCGTTGAAATCGCCCGACAGGGCCAGAGGCAGCACGTCGAACGCATCGCCGATCGACGCCATGATCGCGTCTTCGTCCTTCGCGCCGGCGCGGCCGAGTACCCAGCCGGTGACCTTGTCCTTGTGGCCGGGATGGCCGATGCCGACGCGCAGGCGGTGGAATTTGCCGTCGCCGAGATGGGCGATGATGTCGCGCAGCCCGTTCTGGCCGCCGTGCCCGCCGTCGAACTTGAGCCGCGCCGTTCCCGGCGGCAGATCGAGTTCGTCGTGGGCGACGAGCATCTCGTCGGGCGCGATCTTGTAGTAGCGCAGCGCCGAGACCACGGCGATGCCGCTCTTGTTCATGAACGTGGTCGGCTTCAGCAGCAGCGCCTGCTGCCCGCCGATCGAAACTTTCGCCGTTTCCGCATGCAGTTTCGATTCGACGCCGAAGCGCGCGCCGAGCTGCCGAGCGAGCGCGTCAATAAACCAGAACCCGGCGTTGTGCCGGGTTCTGAGATAGTCGGCCCCGGGGTTGCCGAGGCCGACGAGCAGGCGCAAACGAGCCATGCGAAGCGGAATCGCGTCGTTCGACGCGAAACCTTACTTCTTCTTGGCCGGAGCCGGAGCTGCCGCCGGAGCCTTGGCCGGGGCGGCCTTGCCGCCCTTGGCCGGCGCCGCCGGCGCCGCAGCCGCGTCAGCAGCCGGCGCTTCCTCGACTTCTTCCTTCGCGAGCTTGGCCAGCACCACGGCGACGTCATGCTCCTTGCCGAGCTTGAGTTCCGGGATTTCGACGCCGGCCGGCAGCTTCAGGTCCGACAGATGGACGATGTCGCCGACATTGAGGCCGCTCAGATCGACTTCGATGAACTCCGGAAGATCCTTCGGCAGGCACGAAATCGCGATTTCGTTGAGTTCGTGCGTGACGAGCACGCCGGCGGTCTTGCCGGCCGGCGACTTTTCCTGGTCCAGGAAGTGCAGCGGAACGCGGATCTTCAGCGCCTTGTTCTCGCTGACGCGCTGGAAGTCCAGGTGCAGCAGGCGCTGCTTGTACGGGTGACGCTGCATGTCGCGCAGCAGAACCTTCTGGTTCTTGCCGTCGAGCTTCAGGTCGATGATCGAGGAATAGAACCACTCGTGCTGGGAAGCCATGTAGACGTCCTTGTGCACGAACTGGATGCTCTGCGGCTTTTCATCGCCGCCGTAGAGGATTGCCGGAACGACGTCCGCGTGACGCAGGCGGCGGCTCGCACCTTTCCCCTCGTCCTTGCGCGACTCGGCCGGAATTTCGTGAATCTTTGCCATGACAAACTACCTTCAGTGATGACCGCCTCGCGGCGGCATGAAGGCTCCTCCGCGACCAGAGGAGCCGAAGGTCGACCGACGGATCAGTCGACGTAAAGCGAACTCACCGACTCGCCGAATGCCACGCGGCGGATCGTTTCGGCCAGCAGTTCCGCGACCGTCAGCTGACGGATGCGGCTGCATGCCTGGATTTCGGGCGTCAGCGGGATGGTGTCGGTGACGACGAGTTCGTCCAGCTGCGAATTCATGATGTTGCTCAGCGCCGAACCCGACAGCACCGGGTGGGTGCAGTAGGCGACGACGCGGCGCGCGCCCTGTTTCTTCAAGGCATTGGCCGCGGCGCACAGCGTGCCTGCGGTATCGACGATGTCGTCGACGAGTACGCAGGTCTTGTCGCGCACGTCGCCGATGATGTTCATGACCGTCGACTCGTTCGGCCGCGGGCGGCGCTTGTCGATGATCGCGAGGTCGGCGTCGTCGAGGCGCTTGGCGATCGCGCGGGCGCGTACCACGCCGCCGACGTCCGGACTGACCACGATCAGGTTGTCCGTGCCCTGGCTGCGCCAGATGTCGGCGAGCAGCACGGGCGACGCGTAAACGTTGTCGACCGGAATATCGAAGAAACCCTGGATCTGGTCGGCATGGATGTCGACCGTCAGCACGCGGTCGGCGCCGACCGTGCCGATCATGTCCGCCGCGACCTTCGCCGTGATCGGCACGCGCGCCGAGCGCGGGCGGCGATCCTGGCGGGCATAGCCGAAGTACGGAATCACCGCGGTCACCGTGGCCGCCGATGCGCGCTTGAGCGCGTCGATCAGCACCAGCAGTTCCATGAAATTGTCCGCGGTCGGTGCACAGGTCGGCTGGATCACGAACACGTCCTGACGACGCACGTTTTCCTCGATCTCGACCTGGACCTCGCCGTCGGAAAACCGGCCGCACAGCGCCTTGCCCAACGGCATGCCGAGCCGGTGCGAGACGTTCTCCGCCAGTCGCCGGTGCGCGTTGCCGGTGAACAGCATCAAACCTTGCGTATTCATTCGAATCTCCGCCAGCCGCCGTTGACCGGGCGCCGGCCCGATGCGTTGGATGATTCATTGGCTGGGGCGGTAGGACTCGAACCTACGGATGCGGGAATCAAAATCCCGTGCCTTACCGGCTTGGCGACGCCCCAGCAGCGAAACTTTCCAGTGCGGCGAGCAGCGGCGAGCGGTTGACGCCGCGCGCAGCCCAGGCCGACCATTCCTGCGGACAAGCCGCCGCGAGTGCTGCCGCCTCGGCTTCGGTCGCGACGTCGACGAAGACGCAGCCACCGGAACCGGACAAACGCGGGCGACCATGAGGTTCCAGCCATGCCAGCGCCGCTGCTATCGCGGGATAGCGCGCGCTGACTACCGGCTCGAACGCATTCGAGGTCTCAGCCCCAGCAAGGAAGCGCGGAATTGTCGTGGGCAGGGCATCGCGTGTCAATTCCGGAACCTGGAATAACGGCGCCGTCGGCACACTCATTTTCGGATCGACGACGACGTACCAGCGCTCCGGCAGATCGAGCGGCGTCAGCCGTTCGCCGACGCCTTCGGCCCAGGCCGAACGACCGTGCACGAACACCGGCACGTCCGCGCCGAGCGCGAGCCCGTGCCGCGCGAGCGCATCGACCGGCAGGCCGCAGCCCCAGATCCGGTTCAGCGCGACGAGCACGGTCGCCGCATCCGAACTGCCGCCGCCGAGCCCGCCGCCGAGCGGCAGGCGCTTGTCGACGGCGATGTCGACGCCGGCGTCGGCCGGCGCATAAGGCTTCAGCACCGCCGCCGCGCGCACGACGAGATCGCGTTCCGGCGGCACGCCGGGCAGCTCGCTGGTGCGCTCGATACGCCCGTCGCCGCGCGGCCGCAGGCGCACGCTGTCGCCGCGGTCGAGCAGCTGGAACACGGTCTGCAGCAGGTGATAGCCGTCCGCGCGCCGGCCGGTGATCTGCAGGAACAGATTGAGCTTGGCCGGCGCCGGCCAGACGCTCCACTCGGTCATTGCACCTGCCAGTCTTCGACGAACAGGCGCACGCGGTGCTTGCCCTTGGTCGCGAATACCTTGCGCGGCATCGCCGGCTCGCCGTCGTCGAAATACTCGCGGTATTCGATGGTCCAGCCGGCCTGCAGCAGCTTCGCCGGGCGCTGGGCGTCGTCGAACACGAGCTCGGCCTTCGAACCCGGCGCACGCAGTCCGCGCACCCAGTATTCGAGTTCGGCCACCGGCAGTTGCCAGTTCGCCTCGCGCGCGAGCAGTTCGGCCGCGCTCGTTCCCGTCATCACCTGATCGCGCACGCCTTCGAGCGTTGCCGAGCGCGCATCGCCGTGCAGCCGCCAGTTCTTGCCGGTCACCGGCGCGCGCAGGCGCAGGTCGTAGCGCGCACCGTCCTGGCTCCAGTCGACATCGGCATTGCCGCCGTCGTCGCCGTTGCTGACCGCGATGCGACCCGTCAGCTGCCAGCGCGACTGCGCAAGCACGGCCGCTTCTCGCGCGCCCTGCGCGGTGAGCGTCGCGTCGTCCTCGCGCAGACGCAACGGCGCGCACGCCGCCAGACCGAGCACGCAGACGACCGGCAGCAGCCGCGCTGCCGCGATGGTGCGGGACTTTCGCATCAGACCCCCAGCCTGCGCATCGCTTCGACGAGCGCCTTGTTCTTCGCGTCTTTCTTGCGCGCCTGCTCGAAGATCGCGCGCGCTTCCTCGCGCTTGCCCTGGACCCAGAGCACTTCGCCCAGATGCGAGGCGATCTCGCCGTCGGACTGCTTCTCGAATGCGCGCCGCAGCGCTTTCTCGGCGCCGGGAAGATCGCCGCGGCGATACAGCACCCAGCCGTAGGAATCGATGACGGCCGCGTCGTCGGGCTTGGCCTTGAGCGCACGCTCGATCAGGCTCATCGCTTCGTCGAGCTTGCGGTTCGCATCGGCCAGCGTGTAGCCGAGCGCGTTCGTCGCATCCATGTCGTCGGGCTTGAGTTCGAGCACGCGGCGCAGGTCCGATTCGGCGCTGTCG
>CAMLLF010000173.1 GCA_946480705.1 uncultured Lysobacteraceae bacterium
TACGCGGCGGCCGGCGCCTCGGCGATCTCGGTGCTGACCGACGAGAAGTACTTCCAGTACCTTGGCAGCGAGGACTACCTGGCCGGCATGTACTCCACCGGCCGCCGCTACATGCTCACGCTGCGCGCCGGATTCTGACGAACGCCGCGGGGCGGCCGCCATGGCCGCCTCGCAGCCGCGCGAATCCGTTCATCTCCAACGTGGTGACTTGGGCCGGGTGTGGATCTCGGCCCTTTTTTTTTGAAATCGGAAATCGGAAATCGGAATTCGGAGTTCGGGGAATCGGCACGGGCGCGCAGCGTTTAGGATGGCGCTGACTGGCCGTGCTGTCTGCGTGACGTCTATTACGTGAGCCGAGGTGGACATGACTCTTGAGAGATTTGCGCGTTTCGCCGGGCTGGCTGCGTTCACGGCGCTGATGGCCGCCTGCGCGCATGCGCCGACCGGCGACAAGGCCGGCGCCGTGGCCAAGGCGCCGGCGGTGCCGCTCGATGCGATCGTGCCGATGCCGGCGCAGATCGAGCCGGCGCGCAGCGCACCAGTGCGCATCGACGCGACGACTGCCGTGGACGCGTGCGGCGACGAGGCCCAGGCGGCTGCGCGCTATTTCGTCGATCTCGTGCAGCGCACGCGTGGCTTTGCGCTGGCGGTCGACTGCGCCGCGAAGAAGCCGGCGCGCGGCATCCGGTTCGTATTCCACGAGGGTCGCGATGCGCTCGCCGGCTGGTATCGGCTCAAGGCCGAAGCAGGTGTCATCGAAATCAGCTCCGGCGGCGACAACGGTCTGTTCTACGGCGCCGTGTCGCTGTGGCAATTGCTCACCGCGCAGCCCGGCGATGCGAACGCGCCGGTTGCGATCGGCGCGGGCGCGATCACCGATTTCCCGCGCTATCCCTGGCGCGGCCTCATGCTCGATTCGGCGCGCCACTACCAGCCGCCGGACTTCATCAAGAAGCTCATCGATGCGATGGCGCTGCACAAGCTCAATACCTTGCACTGGCACCTGACCGACGACCAGGGCTGGCGCATCGAGATCAAGAAATATCCGCGTCTCACCGACGTCGGCGCGTGGCGCGTGCCGCCCGGTCCGGCTGCGGCGAAGGACATCGATCCGGCCACCGGCAAGCCGCGCCGCTACGGCGGCTACTACACGCAGGACGAGATCCGCGACATCGTCGCGTATGCGGCGCAGCGGCACATCACGATCGTTCCCGAGATCGACATGCCCGGTCACGCGCAGGCCGCGATCGCGGCGTATCCGGAACTCGGCACCGGCGAAAAACCCGCCGTCTCGACCGACTGGGGCGTCCACACCTATCTGCTCAATGTGGACGAATCGACCTTTGAATTCATCGACGGCGTGCTCGACGAGGTCGTCGAGCTGTTTCCGTCGCGCTACATCCATATCGGCGGCGACGAGGCGGCGAAGGACCGCTGGAAGGCGTCCAGGCGCGTGCAGGCGCGGCGCAGGCAGCTCGGCCTCGCCGACGACGCCGCGCTGCAGAGCTGGTTCGTCGGCCGGCTGGAGAAGATGCTGGAAGAGCACGATCGCAAGCTGATCGGCTGGGACGAGATCCTCGAAGGCGGCACGCTGCCGGCGAGCGCAAGCGTGATGTCCTGGCGCGGCACCGCCGGCGCGATCGAGGCGGCGCGCGAAGGGCATGACGTCGTGCTGTCGCCGTCGCCGGACCTGTATCTCGACAACCTGCAGAGCGACCGTGCCGACGAGCCGTCGGGCCGGCCCTATCTCGTCACGCTCGAAAAGCTCTACGGCTTCGAACCAACGCCGGCCGAGCTCGACGCGGAGCAGGCAAAGCACGTGCGCGGCGCGCAGGTGAACGTCTGGGTCGAGCACATGCGCACGACTGCGCGCGTCGAGCACGCCGTATTTCCGCGCCTGGCCGCAATCGCCGAGGTCACCTGGTCGCCGCGCGAGCGTCGCGACTGGCAGGGCTTTCTTGCGCGGCTGCCGGCGCAGTTCGCGCGCTATCGCGCGCTCGACATCGGCTATGCCGAATCGGCGTTCCTGCCGCGCGCGACGCTCGCTGCCGATGCGGCGCAACCCGATGCCGTCAGCGTGACGCTCGCGAACCAGACCGGCTTCGGCACGCTGCGCTACACGCGCGACGGCAGCGAGCCGACCGCGGCGTCGCCGGCCTACGAGGCGGCGATCAGCGTGCCGGCCGGTACGCCGCTGCGCGCCGCGACGTTCGCGGGCGACGCGCCGCTGACGCGCAGCGTCGCGATCGCGACCGACGCCGCGGCGCTGCGCCGCCGCACGAGCGGCGAGCTGAAGCCCTGCCGCGAAAACGGCCTCGTGATCCGCCTCGAAGACGACGCGCCGCTCGCCGGCGAGCGGCCGTTCTACAGCGTCGACATCTTCGACGCGTGCTGGATCTGGCCGCAGGCCGATCTCGCCGCGAGCAGCGCGATCGAAGTCGACGTCGGCAGCCTGCCGTACAACTTCCAGTTGTGGCACGACACGAAAAATATCGTCCGTCGCAAACCGGCGACCGCGCACGGCGAACTCGAGATCCGCCGCGGCGGCTGCACCGGCAAGCCCTGGCTCAAGCTGCCGCTGAAGCCCGCCGCCGGCAACGTCGAACGCACGACGCTGCAGGCGAAGCTGCCCAGGCGCGGCACGAAGTCCGCCGCAACCGAAGACCTCTGCTTCGTCTTCACGCGCCCGGACACGAAGACGCTCTGGGCGGTCGACCAGGTGCGGCTCGTGCCCTGATGCCGGTTGCGGTAGGCCGGGTCTCCGGCGTCACCCCGTGACGAGCGGGAGGAGTGAGAAACGAGCCGGGGCGCGACGGCTTGACTCGTTTCTCGCTCCGCCCGGCTCAGTCCTCTCTTCGCTGCTCCGCTGCGGCCTTGAATTCACCGTCGCCGGCCCCAGTCCGGAAGAGCCCGCATCGATGCTGAATCCGCCTGGCGGATTTCCCCACCAGGATTGCGATTCCGCCACCGGTCTGTCAGGCTCGCGCGGCCTAGCATGGTCCCCACCCCTCCCCAAGGACCTGTGCCATGACCTCGCAGAACCGCACTTCCCCGTCGTCTGCCGTCTCTTCGGTCGCCGCGCTGTCGCGCCGTGTCGCGCGCACGCTGGCGGCCGTTTCCTTCAGTCTGATCGCCGGTGCCGCCGCAGCCGCGGACATCGTCGTCGACGACGCCGCGACCGAGCCGCTGCCGGGCCGCGACTACAGCATGCGTCTCGACTTCGCCGCGGCGCGCTTCGACCAGATCGACGCGCAGACCGGCGAAACCCGCACGCGCGTCTTCAGCGCCGAATGCGCCGCGACGCTCGCGCCGGGCCTGTGGCTCGCGGTGCCGGCGCAGGCCGGTCTCGAACTGCTGCCGCTCGGCGCGACGCGCGACAGCGCAACCAAGGTCGCCGCCGGCTGCCGCACCGCGCCCGATCAGGCCGCGACACTGCCGCCGGCGCTGCTGCAGCAGATCGCCGCGAGCGGCGGCGGCGTCGTCTACGTCGACGCGGCAGGCCTGAGCGACGGCGCGCGCGTCGCGGCGAACGGAGCACGCTGATGCCGGCGCTGCGCGTGGGCATCCTCGTACACGAGTCGGCCATGGCCTCGGCCGTGACGACGCCGCTCGACACGCTGCGCACCGCGAACAAGCTGGCCCACGTACTGAATCCGGGCGCACCGGCACCGCTGTCGGTGCGCATCGTCGCGGCGCGGCCCGGGCAGGTGCGTACCGGCGGCGGCATCAGCTTCGACGCCGAACTCGCTCGGCCCGACGAACTCGACGTGCTGCTCGTCGCGGCGATCGACTATTCGAATACCGGCGATCTGTGCCGCCGTCTCGATGCGCTCGTCGCCGAACGCGTGCTGCTGCGCCGCTGCGCGGAGGCCGGCCTGCGCATCGCCTCGACCTGCAATGCGACGCTGCTGCTCGCCGAGGCCGGCCTGCTCGACGGACGCCGCGCGACGACGAGCTGGTGGCTCGCCAATCTCGCGCGCGAACGCTATCCGGCAGTGGAGTTCGCGGTCGAGGAACTCGTCATCGACGACGGCAGCATCGTCACCGCCGGCGCGGCGACGGCGAGTTACGAGCTCGTGCTGCAGATGGTCGAATGGGCCGGCGGCAAGGGACTCGCGCAGAACACCTCGCGGCTCATGCTGGTCGACCGCGAGCGTCAGAGCCAGGCGCCGTACATCAGCCTCGCGCTGTCGCAGCGGCCGCGCCAGGGGCTCGGCGAACGCGCGGAGAAATGGCTGCAGAAGCGCCTGCACGAATCGATCACCGTGCGCGATCTCGCCGATCACTGCCGCGTCAGCGAACGCACGCTGCTGCGGCGCTTCCACGAGGACTTCGGCGCGACGCCGCTCGAATACGTGCAGAAGCTGCGCGTCGAACGCGCCAAGGCGCTGCTGGAAACCACGCACCTGTCGTTCGAGGAAATCGTCGGCCGCTGCGGCTATCAGGACGTGTCGAGCTTCCGGCGCCTGTTCAAGCACGTCGTCAGCATGACGCCGAACGACTACCGCGAGCGCTACCGGATCCGCAGCCGCTGAGGCTCAGGGCGCGACGAGCGGCCCGTAGCTGTCGGGCCGCCGGTCGCGATAGAACGCCCAGACGTTGCGGACTTCGCGGATCTGGTCGAGATCCAGTTCGGCCGTGACGAGTTTGGAACGGTCGCGCGAACCGGTCGCGAGAAAGCGCCCGCGCGGATCGCAGAAATAGCTCTGGCCGTAGAACTCGCCGATGTTCCAGGGCGCCTCGGTGCCGACGCGGTTGATCGCGCCGACGAAATACGCGTTCGCGACGGCGTGCGCCGGTTGTTCCAGTTTCCACAAGTATTCTGATAGTCCGGCGACCGTCGCCGACGGGTTGAACACGATCTCCGCGCCGTTGAGCCCGAGCGCGCGTGCGCCTTCGGGGAAATGGCGGTCGTAGCAGATGTAGACGCCGACCTTGCCGACGGCCGTGTCGAAGACCGGCCAGCCGAGGTTGCCCGGCTTGAAGTAGAACTTCTCCCAGAAGCCCTTCACCTGCGGAATGTGGTTCTTGCGGTATTTGCCGAGATAGCGGCCGTCGGCGTCGATGACCGCGGCGGTGTTGTAGTAGACGCCGGTCGCGTCTTCTTCGTAGAGCGGCACGACGATGACCATGCGGTATTGCTTCGCGAGCGACTGCATGAGCTGCGTGGTCGGGCCGTCGGGAATGCGTTCGACCGAGTCGAACCAGCGCGCGCTCTGTTCGGCGCAGAAATACGGGCCGGTGAAGATTTCCTGCATGCAGAGGATCTGCACGCCCTCGGCCGCCGCCTGCTCGATGTAACCCACGGTCTTCGCGACGTTCGATTCGCGGATCACCGCGAGCGGCTCGCTGCTCGCGCAGGCCATCGAGGTCTGGATGAGTCCGCACTTCACGAGCTTCGGCATGACGCGCTCCTGCGTGACGAGGTCGGGGTAGGGTGCCGCCGGGCGCTGTGGACGGCAACAGCTGCGCCGTCCATCCGCCGATTCTCACGGCGTATGAAGCCCTCTCCGCCGGCGTTGTCGGCGGAGAGGGAGTTCGGTCGTAACCGACATGCTGTCATCGGCGCCGCGGCGCCGGCACGGGTTTCAGAGCAGCGCGTCGATCGCACGCGCGTCGCGTTCCTCGAGCGCGAATCCGAGCACGTCGAGGCCGTCGCGCAGATGCCGCAGCGAGGTCGTGCCGGTCAGCGGAACCACGTCCCGCTGCACCAGATAGCGGAACAGGATCTGCGGCGGCGTGCGCTCGTAGGCGGCGGCCAGCGCCAGCACGGTCGCACTGCTTAGCAGCTGCGGATTCGCGCTGAGCGTCCAGAAGCTCTGGTAGACGAGATCGTTGGCGCGGCAGAACGCGCGGATGTCCCGGTCGTAGCCGGTGTCGGCATAGAAGCGGTTCTGCACGATCGCCGGCTTGATGCGTGCGTCGCGCCAGAGTGCGTCGAGCTGCGCCGGGTCGTAGCAGTTGCTGATGCCGATGAGCGATACCGAACCGGCGTCGGCCAGCGCTTCCATGGCCTGCCAGACCGTGCGCAGACCGGTGCGGTCGCGCAGCGGCGAATGCAGCAGCAGCGCGTCGATGCGCGGCGTCGCGAGATGGCGCTGCGACACCGCGAACGACTGCGCGACCTGCGCCGCGAGCGGCGCCTGCGGATCGTAGGGCAGGCGTGCCGGATCCTGGCCCGACAGCGGCGTGAACTTGGTCTGCAGATACAGCGTCTCGCGCGGCCGCTGCGACGCGACGACGCCGGCTCCGGCGCCGGCTTCGTCGTAGTGCCTGGGCTGGCAGGCGGTATCGATGCCGTCGAAGCCGGCGCGCAGCGCGGCTTCGACCCAGTGCGCCGTGCGCTCCTTCTTCCAGGCCGTGCCGTAGAGCAGCCGCGGCATGCGCACGCCGTCGCGCGTGAGGCGGTGACGCGGGTCCGGCGCTGCCGCGGTCGTCACGGTCTCACTCGTAGCCGTCGGTGAAGATCGTGTCGGTCACGACCGTCGTGCGGTTGCAGTCGTAGGTCTCGCCGATGCGCGCGCCGGTGTCGAGCACCTGGAAGTCGGTGACCATCACGTCCTGAGCGCCGGCGGTCTGGTCGAACTCGCGCGAGTCGATCCCGAGCTCGGCCCAGGTATGCGTGGTGTAGCGGTCGCTTTCCGCGGTCAGCGCGATGTTGCCGCCGTCGGCGAGCACGATGCCGTAGCGCTGCATCGTGCGCAGGATCACCTGCGCGGCCGGCGAATAGTTCGTCATCGGAAAATCCGCGCGCAGCCGCAGGCGCGAGCCGTAGGCCACGCTGCCGGTCGGACCGGTGGGACTGCCCGCATGCGTGGCCGGACGCACGTAGAGATAGCCGTTGCTGCCGCCGAGCGACGCGTCGTTGGCCATGCGCGCATTCGGCAGGATGAAGCGGATCGCATGGCCGAGATCGCCGCCGGTCTGCATCGCCGCGAACACCTCGTCCGCATTGAACAGCAGCGGCGCGATCGGGAAGCCTGCCGCATCCGCGCTCGTGCAGTGATCGCCGCGGCCCTGCGCCGGATAGATCGCCTTCAGGTGCCATTTGACGAGGCACTGCGATTCGATGCCGTTCACGCCGCTCGCGGTCACGTGATAGGCCTCGTACAGCGTGTCGCCCTGCACGACGAGCAGATGGCAGTCCTCGCTCGCGTTCGTGCAGGTCATGCCCGCGGTGCTCTCGATCGCGGCATTCGCCGGTACAGGCATGATCGACCCGATCGGCTCGCAGTCGGGACTGTAGTAGTCGTCATAGGGATAGCCGACGATCGTGCGCGTCGGACTGCCGGCCGCGGCCGGCACGATGTGCATGCCGAAGTCGATCTGCATGCGGCCGAAGCCGAAACCGCCGAGGCCGTTCAAGGTCGAGATCATCGTGGCCGACTGCGGGTGCACGGGCGCGGCCGAGATCTCGCGATGCCAGACCGAGCCCGGCGGAAAGCGCGGCGGCGGAGCGGCCATGGCGGCGGTCGTAGCGATCGCGGCGGCGAACAGGAAGCCGGTGAGCTGAGGTTTC
>CAMLLF010000174.1 GCA_946480705.1 uncultured Lysobacteraceae bacterium
CGCCTACGCGTCGGAGATGGTCGAGTTCGCCGACCTCGTGCTGCCGGACACGACCTATCTCGAACGCCACGACTGCATTTCGCTGCTCGACCGCCCGATCTCCGACGCCGACGGCGCGAGCGATGCGATCCGTCATCCGGTCGTGGCGCCGGATCGCGACGTGCGGCCGTTCCAGGACGTGCTGCTCGATCTCGGCACGCGCATCGGCCTGCCCGGCTGCCTGCGCGAAGACGGATCGCCGCGCTATCCCGGCGGCTTCGCGCAGTACATGGTCGAACACGAGCGCGCACCCGGCGTCGGCCTGCTCGCGGGCTGGCGCGGCCGCGACGGTTCGCGCGAGGGAACCGGCGAGCCGAATCCGCAGCAGCTCGAACGCTACAAGGAACACGGCGCGTTCTGGCACGCCGAGGTGCCGCTCGCGGGCCGCTACTACAAGATGGCCAATCGCGACTACCTCGAATGGGCGCGCGGCCTCGGTTTCGTCGGCTCGACGCATGCGCAGGTCATCGAGCTGTATTCCGAGCGCATGCAGCGCTTCCGCCTCGCCGCGCAGGGCCACGGCGCGGCGCAGCCGCCGGCGCGCGAGCGTGCGCGCGTCGAACGCTATTTCGACCCGCTGCCGTTCTGGTATGCGCCGTTCGAGTGGGAACAGCTGGACCTCGCGCGCTATCCGCTCGCGGCAATCACGCAGCGGCCGATGTTCATGTATCACGCCTGGGGGTCGCAGAACGCCTGGCTGCGCCAGATCACCGCGCGCAATTTCCTGTACCTCCATCCGCAGACCGCGCAGGCGCTGGATCTCGCCGACGACGACTGGGTCTGGGTCGAATCGCCGCACGGCCGCATCCGCGTGCCGGTACGCTGCCACAGCGGCACCGAGCCCGGCACGGTCTGGAGCTGGAACGCGATCGGCAAGAAGCGCGGCGCCTGGAAGCTCGCGGCCGACGCGCCCGAGTCGCAGCAGGGTTTCCTGCTGAATCACGTCATCACCGAACTGCTGCCGCCGCGCGCGGACGGCCATCGCTACGCGAACGCCGACCCGGTCACCGGACAGGCCGCGTGGTTCGATCTGCGCGTCCGCATCGAGAAGGCGCATGACACGCCCGAACGTGCGCCGCACCGCGTCGAGGTCGCACGCGCATGACGATGCTGCCGCCGCCGTCGCCGAAAAAACTCGGCCTCGTCATCGATCTCGATACCTGCGTGGGCTGCCATGCCTGCGCGGTCGCCTGCAAGGAATGGAACGACGGCGGCCAGTTCGGTCCGCTGCCCGACGAGGACGCCTACGGCGCCGAGCCGCTCGGCGTCTGGTTCAACCGCATCCACAGTTTCGACGTGCAGCCGCGGCGCGACGCGCAGGGCAACGGACCGCTGCAGGAGCTCGCGAAGACCGGTTTTGCCGAAAACGCGCCGGCGATGACCGTGCATTTCCCGCGTTCGTGCCTGCACTGCGAGACGCCCGACTGCGTCACCGTCTGCCCGACCGGCGCGAGCTACAAGCGCGCCGAGGACGGCATCGTGCTCGTCGACGAAGACAAGTGCATCGGCTGCAAGCTCTGTTCCTGGGCCTGCCCCTACGGCGCGCGCGAGTACAGCGAAAAGCGCGGCGTCATGCAGAAATGCACATTGTGCGTCGATCGCATCTACAACGAATCCTTCGCCGAAAGCGAGCGCCAGCCGGCCTGCGTCATGGCCTGCCCGACGCGCGCGCGGCATTTCGGCGATCTCGGCGATGCCGATTCGGCCGTCTCGAAGCTCGTCGCCGAACGCGGCGGCGTCGCGCTGATGCCCGAACTGGGCTATGCACCGGTCAACCGCTACCTGCCGCCGCGACCGCGCCGCGCGGGCTGCGGCGAAGCCGCCGCGACCGCCGCCGACGACACGCTCGACCGCGCGCAGCTGTCGCCGCTGCTGCGCTGGGTCGACAAACTGCTGTCGCGCTGATCCGAACGCCCTCATTCCGACACCGGGAAAGACCGCCATGCTGCTGACCACCACGTCCACGATCGAAGGTCATCCGATCCGCAACTACCTCGGCCTCGTCAGCGGCGAGGCCATCCTCGGCGCCAACGTGTTCCGCGATTTCTTCGCCGGCATCCGCGACATCATCGGCGGCCGCTCCGGCAGCTACGAGAAAGTGCTGCGCAAGGCAAAGGAGGCCGCGATCGAGGACATGGTCGAAGCGGCCAAGGATCTTGGCGCGAATGCGGTCGTCGGCATCGACTTCGACTACGAGACGATCCAGATCAAGGAAGGCGGCGACATGCTCATGGTCACCGTGACCGGCACTGCCGTCGTCACGGGTTGACCGGCGTCCATGCATCCCGCGCTGTCGGTCATCTTCTTCACGACGCTGTCGGGCGCGGGCTACGGCCTGCTCGCGCTGCTCGGCGCAGGCATCGCGCTGGGCTGGTGGCCGCGCGACACGACGGCCACGCTCGTGCCGCTGGCCGTCGGCGGCGTGCTCGTGAGCGCCGGCCTGCTGTCGTCGACGGCGCATCTCGGCCGGCCGCTGCGCGCCTGGCGCGCGTTCAGTCAGTGGCGCAGTTCGTGGCTGTCGCGCGAAGGCGTCGCGTCGGTCGCGACGTATCTGCCGCTGCTCGCGCTCGGCGTCGGCGCGTTCAGTGCGGCACCCGGCACCGGCTGGAACGCCGCGCAACGCATCGCCGGCGCGCTGCTCGCGCTCGGCGCCTATGTCACGGTGTTCTGCACCGCGCGCATCTATTCGAGCCTGCGCACGATTCCGGCCTGGCACGACGCGCACGTAGCGCCTGCCTACCTGCTGTTCGCCGCGTATACGGGCGGGCTCTGGCTCTGGCCGCTCGGTGCGATCTGGCGCCGCGGCGCGGATGAATTCGACCGCCTCGGCATCGCGCCATGGCTGCTCGCCGGCGTAGTGCTCGCCGCGCTGGCCGCAGCACTCGTCAAGCTCTTGTACTGGCGCCGCATCGACGATCCCGCGCCGGTCGCGCAGATCGGCAGCGCGACCGGACTCGCCGCATTCGGCGAGGTCAGCGCGTTCGAGCGTCCGCACACGGAGCAGAATTACATTACGAAAGAAATGGGATTTGTACTCGCGCGCCGCCATGCGGCGCGGCTGCGCGCGATCGCGCTGCTCGCCGGCTTCGCGGCGCCGCTGGCCTGCATCGTCGCAGCGCTGCAATGGCTGTCGCTGGCGCCCGCGTTCGCCGCGCTTGCGCTGGTTTTCGGCAGCGTCGGCGTATTCGTCGAACGCTGGCTGTTTTTTGCGCAGGCGCGTCACGTTGTAAATCTTTATTACGGCGCGCGCAGCGTCTGAGCGGAAACGCGCGGCACACGGCCCGATTCATATCGGATTCAATCCGTCGCCGTAGTATCCGGGCGCTCCGTTTGCCTGCGTTCAGCAGGCGCTTTCACGCTCCCGATTTTTTTGTCGAACAAGGGTGAATCCCATGAAGAAAATCCTGATCGCTGCCGCCCTGCTCGCCGCCGCGCCGCTCTCCGCATCCGCCGACGGCGGCTGGGCCGGATCCGGCGAACTCGGCTTCGCCGCGTCGCGCGGCAACGCGAAGTCGGAAAACCTCAACGCGAAGCTCAACTTCAGCATGGAAGACGACGTCTGGAAGGACAACTTCTATCTGACCGCACTTCGCGCCAAGGGCAACACGACGACGGTCCAGAACATCAACGGCGTACCGACCGCCGTCACGCGCTACGACTACACCGCGAACCGTTATGAAACCGGCGCGTCGATCGGCTACAAGTTCGACGAGCGCAGCTATCTCGTCGGTGCGCTGCGCTACGAGAACGACGACTTCTCGCCGTTCGACTACCAGGCCGTGCTGTCGCTCGGCTACGGCTACATGGCGATCAAGAACGAACGCACCGAACTCGCGTTCGAAGTCGGCCCCGGCTACAAGCGCTTCGAACCGGTTCTGACGGGCGAAGCCGAGACCGACGTCGTCGGCCGCGGCCTGATCGGCTTCAAGCACCGCTTCAACGAGAACACCGGTTTCGAGAACACCTTCCTCGTCGAAGCCGGTGCGGACAACACGTTCTACCAGAACGACGCGGGCCTCGTGGTCAACATGAACAAGACGCTCGCGCTCAAGCTCGGCTACCAGGTACGCCACAACACCGACGTCGCTCCGGGCATCAAGAAGACCGATCAGCTGATGACGACGAACCTCGTCTACAATTTCTGATTGTTGCGACATGCGCAAAAAGAAACGGGCCGGCAGGGCCCGTTTCTTTTTGCGAGGAACCGAGTGAAGAGAAGTGAGCAACGAGCGGCGGCGCGGCGCGTTCATCGCGGCGAATTCGCCCTGCCCGTTCCTCTTTCCTCTCCCCTTTCTATGTTGCCTTTCGCGGTTACGTCCGCCCGAGCATCTCGCCGGCGCCCTGGTCGAGCAGCAGCTGGGCGACGCGCTCGCCGAGCGCTTCGGGTGCGTCGAGTGCGCCCGCGGCAGTGGCGCGCAAGAGCCTGCCGCTCGCCGCATCGCCGACGAGGCCCGTGAGCTCGAGGCCGGCTTCGATTTCGCGGCAATAGCCCGCGATCGGCACGCTGCAGTTGCCGTGCAGGCGGCGGTTCATCGCGCGCTCGGCCGCCGTGCAGCGGGCCGTGTCGGCGTCGTCGAGCGGCGCGAGCCGGTGCAGCGTCGCGCGGTCGACAGCGCGGTATTCGATCGCGATGGCGCCCTGCGCGACCGCGGGTATCCAGTGCGGCGGATCGAGCCGGTTCGCGATGCGCGCGGACAGGCCCAGCCGTTCGAGGCCGGCGCAGGCCAGCAGGATCGCGTCGTACTGGTCGGCGTCGAGCTTGCCGAGCCGCGTGCCGACGTTGCCGCGCAGATCCGACAGCGCGAGATCGGGCCGCAGCGCACGCAGCTGCGCCTGGCGCCGCAATGACGACGTGCCGACGCGCGCGCCGCGCGGCAGTTCCTCGATGCGGCGATAGCGGTTGCTGACGAAGGCGTCCGCCGCATCGGCGCGTTCGAGCACGGCGCCGAGCGCGAAGCCCGCGTCGAGTTCCATCGGCACGTCTTTCAGCGAATGCACGGCGATGTCGGCGCGGCCTTCGAGCATCGCGACTTCGAGTTCCTTGAGGAACAGTCCCTTGCCGCCGATCGCCGACAGCGGCTGGTCGAGGATCTGGTCGCCGCGCGTGGTCATCGGCACGAGTTCGACCTGCAGGTCCGCATGCGCGGCGCGCAGCCGCGCGGCGACATGCTCGGCCTGCCACAAAGCCAGCGCGCTCTGGCGCGTGGCGATACGCAGCAATTTCATGAGGCATTCGGAAAGACGGAGAGACGCCGCATCGTAGCCTGGGAGGCCGGGAATGGGGAATCGGGATCGTCGCAGCAGCGCGGGGAAGCCCTGCCGCTCTCGTATGGCGGGTGGCGTCAACGCATCCTCGCTGCGCTCGTACGATTCCCGATTCCCGGACTAAAGACTCCGCACCAGCTTCCGCAGCCCCGGCAGATTGCGCCGGCTGACTTCGAGGACGTCACTGCTGCCGTCGATCTTCACGAACACGCGGCCGTCGCCGCCGCGCGTGAGGCCGGACATGCGCTCGCGCGCGACGAGGCAGTTGCGGTGGATGCGCACGAAGTGCTCGCCGAATTCGTCTTCGAGACCCTTGAGGGCGTCCTCGATCAGCACCTGTCCCTTCACATGGTGCACGACGACGTATTTGTCCTCGGCCTGCAGGTACAGGATGTCCTGCACCGGCACGAGCACGAGATTGCCGCGCACGCGCGCGCAGATGTGGCTGCGCTGGCGATGCGGGCCCAGCGTGCCGGCGACCTTGTCCACCTTGTTGGTTCCGATGCGGCCCGCGCGCGCGAGCGCCTGTTCGAGACGTTCGCGCCGGACCGGCTTCAGCACGTAGTCGACCGCGTGCGCGTCGAACGCCTTCAGCGCGTACTCGTCGTAGGCGGTACAGAAGATCACCGCGGGCGGGTCGGTCATCTCCGCGATCAGGCGCGCCGCATCCAGCCCGTCGAGACCGGGCATGCGGATGTCGAGCAGGCAGACGTCGGGGCGCAGCTGATCGGCCTGCTGCACGGCCTGCTCGCCGTTCTCCACGCTCGCGACGACCTCGCCGCCGGTGTCGGCGATGAGCGCGGCGAGTCGCTCGCGGGCGAGCGGTTCGTCGTCGGCAATCAGTACACGCATCGGTCTCTCCTGGTTTTTTATCGGCTCAGCGCACCAGCGGCAGGCGCAGCCGGCATTCGTACGACTCGCCGTGGTCGTCGGCGGCGAGCGACGCGCGCTCGCCGTAGTGCAGCGCGAGGCGGCTGCGGATGTTCGCGAGCGCCATGCCGTTTCCGCGCCCACGGCGCGCGGACGGCGGTGGACACGGATTGCGCACGACGATCTCGACCTGCGCCGCATCGACGCTGCCGGCGACCTCGACCGTGCCGCCTTCGGGCAGCGGCTGAATGCCGTGGTAGACCGCGTTCTCCACCAGCGGCTGCAGCAGCAGCGAGGGCAGTTCGAGATCGCGCGGCAGCGCGTCGACGCGCCAATCGACGGCGAGGCGGTCGCCGAGGCGCAGCTGCTCGATGCGCAGGTAGCCGCGCGCGAGATCGAGTTCCTCGCCGAGCGTGCCGCGCGCGTCCTCGCGTCCGAGCGCGGCGCGGAACAGATCCGAAAGATCCTCGACCGCGGCTTCGGCCTGCACCGGCCGCGCGCGGATGAGGCTCGCGATGACGTTCATGCTGTTGAACAGGAAATGCGGCCGGATGCGCGCCTGAAGCGCCTCGAAGCGCGCGCGTTCCTCGGCGTGGATGCGCGCGCGCCACTGTTCCTGCACATAGAAATAGCGCAGCACGGCGCCGCCGATCAGCGCGCAGATCACGCTGTTGCGCAGGATGAAGCGCGCCGGGTCTGCCTCCGGGCTGATCAGGCCGAGCATGAGATTGCGGTCGATCGCGAACACGATCCAGCTGGCGAGCACGGTCGTGACGAGCATCAGCGTGTAGGCGGCGAACTCGCCCATCCACGGAGCGAGGCGCAGCAGCAGCGGCCGCGCCTTGCACAGGCAGACGGTCCAGATCACCGCGAGCCACTGCACGAACAGGCTGGCCGTGCCGAAGCTCTCCCAGGTCGGCACCTCGACGTCGCTCGCGGCCAGCACCACGATCAGCGCGACGAGCTCGCCGATGACGACGAGCGCGAACAGCACGGGCCAGCTGCAGAAATTCGGCAGCCAGTGGTGGGTGGGATCGTCGTCGGTCGCGGCCGCGGAGGCGCGTTCGGGTCTGGCCAACCTGCGCCCTCCCCGGCGCCGGATACTGCGGCGGATTATGCCGCGAGGCGCGCCCCCAGCCATTGCCGCAGGTCGGCGATTTCCTCCGCAATGACGGTATGTGCCATCGGGTAGGTGTGCCAGTCGACCGGATGGCCGAGCGTCTGCAGCAGGTCGCGCGACCGCGTGCCGAGCGGCTGCGGCACGATCGGGTCGTGGCTGCCGTGGGCCATGAAGACCGGCAGCCCGGCATTGGCCGTGCTGCGCTCGGCCTCGGT
>CAMLLF010000175.1 GCA_946480705.1 uncultured Lysobacteraceae bacterium
TGCTGCGCGCGTTCGGGATACTCGGCATCGTGACCGCGCCGCTCGGCGCGCTGTCGGGCTTCTCGCGCGCATCCGGCGCCCTCGGCAGCGGTACGCGCACGCTCGCATTGGCCGAAACCACGGCGCTGCAGGCATCGCGCGAGGCCGGCGCGTTCGACGATCTCGCGAACCTGATGGGCAGCGGCCGGACGATCGAGCGCGGCGGTCTTGCGATCACCTTCACGAACGACGGGCGCATCATCGGCTCGATGCTCGACGATCCGAGCCTGCTCGTGATCGTCGATCGCGGGGCGGTATCGGTCTACCAGTCGACGGGCACCGGCCTGCGGCTCGTACAGAGCCAGCCGATCGCCGCCGCCGCGGCGACCGACAGCGCCGCCGGTCTGCGCCTGCTCGGCATGGGCGACGACGCGGCATCCGCATCGCGAACGCTGGCTGCCGGCGACGAAGCGGCCGGAGGCATGCGTCTGCTCGGCGCCGGCGACGACGCGATGCCCGGCGGCAATCCGCCGCTGATGCTCGGATCCGGCAGCGACCCCGTCGTCTGGGCGAACTGGCGCTCGGGCGTCTACCACCCGGAAGGCACGCAGTGGTTCGGCCGCACGCAGGTCGGCAGCGCGATTCCGGAAAGCTGGGCCGTCGACTACGGACTGCGCCTGCCGTTCGCGTCGCGCACGACGCGGCCCATCGTGCCGTACCGCTCGCCTTCCGGCGTGCAGATGGAGTCGCTCGGCGCGTCGCCGCGCGGCGCGGTATTCGTGTCGGCGAGCGCGCAGACCGGGCGATCGATGATTACGGCGATCGGTGCCGATGTCGCCGAATCCAATTCGTATCTGTGGGCGCTCGGGCGCGGCGAATACGGACTTTCGCGCGCGGCCGGCGCCAATCGCATCGGCGCCGACTCGATTACCGCCGCGCGCGTCGACGGACGAATGACGATCTTCGTCAACGACGCGAAGTACAGCACGACCGGCGCGTACCCGGTCGCCGAATCGGCGATGCCGAAATCGTGGTGGCGCGAAACCTGGAGCGCGGTGTCGTCGGGCCGGCTGAACCTCGGCGATGCGGCGCTCGAGGCCGAGATCCGCGAGGCGTTCTTCGCCGGCCGCGTGCAGATACGCCAGCTCAACGTCGCGAATCTCGCGGACGGCAACGTCAGCGTCACCGTCGCGCAGCCGCCGTCCCGCGTGCTGGTCACACCGCCGCCGTCGCCGTAGTCGCGCCCGGACGCGCGTCTCAGTTCAACGTCGGCAGACGGCCGAGCCCGTGCTTCTTCAGCAGGCGCCCCAGCTGCCGGCGCTCGGTGCCCGCAAGACGCGCGGCGCGGCTCACGTTGCCGTCCACGCGGCGCATCAGGTCTTCGAGATAGCCGCGTTCGAACGCGTGCATCGCAAGCCCCTTCGCGACGCTGTAGACCTCGACGCGCGCGAGCAGACGCGGCCCGGCGCGCACCGCTGCGAACGCCGGCTCGGCAACGACGAGGCCGTCGACGTCGATTTCCTCCGCATCGACCAGCGCTGCGGCGCGCAGCGCGAGGTTCTCGAGTTCGCGGATGTTGCCGGGCCACGGATACGCGGCCAGCAGCGCGAGCGCGTCGTCGGTGAAGCGCCGGACGCCGCCGCGCAGCAGACGGCCGGCGCGCTCGAGAAAATGCGTCGCCAGCAGCGGCACGTCCTCGGCCCGCTGGCGCAGCGCCGGAATCCACACTTCGAGCGCGTTGAGCCGATACAGCAGGTCGCGCCGGAACGCGCCGCGCTCGATCAAGGCATCGAGCGGCGCATTCGTCGCCGCGAGCACGCGCACGTTCGCGGTGCGCGCCGCGCACGAGCCGACCGGCCGGTATTCGAAGTCCTGCAGGAAGCGCAGCAGGGCGACCTGCGCGCGCGCCGACAGCGAGTCGACCTCGTCGAGGAACAGCGTGCCGCCGGCGGCGAGTTCGATCAGGCCGGCCTGAGCCGTCTTCGCATCGGTGAACGCGCCGCGGCTGTGGCCGAAGAGCTCGCTTTCCACGAGCGTGTCCGGGATCGCGCCGCAGTTCACCGGAACGAACGCGCGATCGCGCCGCGCGCTCGCATAGTGCACGTGCCGCGCCGCAAGCTCCTTGCCGGTGCCGGTCTCGCCGTGGATCAGCACGGGCGCGTCGAATGCCGCGTAGCGCGTCAGAAGCCCCACGCAGCGGCGAAAACACGGCGAACTCCCGATGAGCATCTGCCTGTCTCCTCATGCCGGACGGCGCCCCCCGACCGCCCGCATCGTTCCGAAATCCGTTGCATCGACGTACTCGAATCTCCGACACCGCCGTTCCGGCGATTCCCGGAGCGCCTGGCCCGGCGCAGGCCCGGACTCGGCCCCGCCGATCGAGCGCTCATGCGCCCGATCGCGAGCGGCGCATGACGGCGCCGCGAAAACGCCGACGCTTTCGACGTCCCCATGCGGGCATCTCAAGAACCCCGGTTCCGGCGATTTCCGGAGTCGAAGCTTCCCGACGTTCCCATAGGTGGCGAAACGACGCGCGAACTCTCAGCAGAACATCGCAATCGCGAAAAAGCCCAATTTCCACCTCGCGGCCGGCGCGCGCCGCTCGACACGCCGCTGGCGGACACGAGCGCAGCGACGTCGCAGGATCCGCGCCAAGACTACGCCGCCCGGAACCGCCAAAAGTATTTTTCCACTTTTCAGCACCCGGCTGCGCGGCTGCGCCGACCCGGCCCGCGGGGCGGGTCAAGAACGACCCACATGACAACGCGCCCGTTCCGGACCCGTGCATCTGCGGCCCTGCCGCCCACTGCAGCCGGATTGCCGCTCGCGGATTCCGTGCGATCGGAACGTGTCCGGCCGTGCTGTCCGGCAACCCGGCGCCGGCCGGCGTCAGCGCACGACGGCGGCGGCGGCGACGTCCGGCCGCAACTGCACATCCCAGTCCGCCGCATTCGCAACCTGTCCGTCGCGGCGCACGCGCGCGAGCGCGTCGGCGTCGACGTCGGCGTAGGACCAGAGGGTGCCGGGCTGCGCCCGCGCGACGATGCCGTCGTCGGGCAGGCCGCGATCGCTGGGCGCGAACACGGCGGCGATGCCGGTATTGGTATCGAGCGCGGGACTCCACGCGGCGTCGCCGGCGGTGACCGACTGCACGACGTGGATCTGGTTTTCGAGCGCACGCGCGGCGCAGCCGACGCGTACGCGCGTCGCGCCGGCGGGCGTGTCGGTGCAGCTCGGCACGAGCAGCAGGCGCGCGCCGGCCTCGTACTGGCGGCGCGCATAGAGCGGAAACTCGCAGTCGTAGCAGACGTTGACGGCAAGGCGGCCGAGCGCGGTGTCGAACACCTGCAGACGATCGCCGCGCTCGATCACGCCGCTCGCGTGCTCGAAGCCGGTCAGGGTCAGCTTGTCCTGGAACCAGCGCCGGCCGTCGGGCGCGAACAGTTCGGCACGATTGCGGTAGCGGCCGTTGGCCTGGCGCAGCAGGAACGTGCCGGCGAGCACGTGCACGCCGCTGTCTCGGGCGAGACCGGCGAACAGGGCCTGCCAGTCGGCATACAGCGGCTGCAGCGCGGCCAGCGACGCGGCGAAATCGCGGCGGCACTCGTCAGCGAAGCTGCCGGCGAGTTCGAGCGCGAGGTATTCGGGGAACACGGCGAGTGCGGCGCCCTGCGCCGCGACGGCGCCGACTTCGCGCTGCAATCGCGCCGCATGGCCGGCGAAATCCGCCGGCGCGGCGATCGGCCACTGCGCGCACGCGACGCGCATCAGACCGTCTCCAGTTCGCGCAGCCAGAAGCGCAGATCGTGCATCTGCATCGTGTCGGATTCGACTTCCTGCCATTCGAGGCGGCAGAACATCAGGTGCTGGCGCGCATAGCCGCGCTTGCGCCAGAACGCATCGTTGTCGCGATGATTGCGCGGGCGGCGCGGATCGTCGACGTCGCGTTCGACCGCGCAGAACGCGGTCAGGCCGAAGCCGAGTTCGCGCGCACGCGCCTCGCGCGCATCGAAGAACGCATGGCCGAGCCCGCGGCCGCGATAGGCCGGCAGCAGCACCGACTCGCCGAAATAGAACACGGCACCGAGATCGATGCCGCGTTCGAGGAACGGCTGCTGGAACGCGCCGACCTCGTCGGCCAGCGGTATCGCCGTCGATGCGCCGACCACGCGGTCGCCGTCGAAAGCGAGTACGAACAGGCTGCGCGGCGAACGCGCATAGGCCGACAGATAATTCGCCTCGTACTCGGTCGTGCCTTCGTACAGATACGGCCAGTCGCGGAACACCGCGATGCGCAGCGCCGCGACGGCCGGCAGGTGCGGCGTCACCGCCGCACCGTTGAAACACGCTATCCGGACTTCCGCGCTCATGCGCCCTTGGTTTTGGCGATCCATTCGTCGACGGCGCGTTCGAGCAGCACCATCGGCAGCGCGCCGGTCTTGAGCACGACGTTATGGAACTGGCGGATGTCGAACTTGTCGCCAAGTTCCTTCTTCGCCTTTTCGCGGAGTTCCAGGATCTTGATCATGCCGACCTTGTAGCCCAGCGCCTGGCCCGGGGCGACGAAGTAGCGCTCGATCTCGGCAACGACGTCGGTCTCGACCATGCCGGTGTTGTCCAGCATGTACGAGATCGCCTGCTCGCGCGTCCACTTCTTGGCATGGATGCCGGTGTCGACGACGAGGCGCACGGCACGCATCATCTCGTCGCGCAGGCGGCCGAGGTTGTCCAGCGGATCCTTGTGGAAGCCGAGTTCGTAGGCGAGGCGCTCGGTGTACAGCGCCCAGCCTTCCGAGAACGCGGTGAACGGCAGCACGCGGCGGAAGAACGGCACGCCCTTGAGTTCCTGCTGGATCGCGATCTGGAAATGATGACCCGGAATCGCCTCGTGGTAGGCCAGCGTGCGCATCGTGAACTTCGGCAATTCCGCGACATTGCGCAGATTGGCGTAGAACACGCCCGGACGCGAGCCGTCGAACGCGCCCGGCTGGTAGTACGCGCCCGGCGCGGTGGCCTGGGCGAATTCCGGCACGGCTTCGACCTTGACGCCGAGCTTCGGACGGATGTCGAAGGCCGGGCCGAGCTTGCCGTCGATGTCGTCGATGATGGCCTGGAACTGCGCGAGCAGCGCCTTCTTGCCTTCCGGCGTGTCCGGGAACAGCTGGTCCGGACGCTTCGTGATTTCGCGCACGCGGTCGCCGATCGTGCCGTCGGCAAGGCCCTGTTCGCGCAGGATCGCGTCCATTTCCGCGCTGATGCGCGCGACTTCCGACAGGCCGATCTCGTGGATCTGGTCGGCGGTCATTTCCGTCGTCGTGTGGTTGCGCACGCACCAGGCGTAGTAGGCGTCGCCGTTGGGCAGGTGCCAGGCGCCGTAGTTGCCGTCGGCCTTCGCGCGCAGCGCTTCCTCGTAGGCAATGAGCTTCTGATAGGACGGATAGACCTTGTCCTTGATCGCCTGCTCGACGCGCGCGAGCAGTCCGTCGCGCGTGGCCTGATCCATGTCGCCGGCCGGGATCTTGTCGAGCTTGTCCTTGAAGGTCGTATACAGCGTATTCTCTTTCGCCGGCTTGCCGACGAAACCTTCCATCTGCGTGATGACCTTGTCGACCGTGAAGCGCGGCGGCCAGATGCCCTTGCTCTCGTAGAGCTTCAGGTATTCGATGGTCTGATCGAACTTCAACGGGAACTTGTCGAGACGCGTGATGTAGTCCTCGGCCTCGCCCTTGCTCGCGACCGGATGCTGCTGCGCCATGAAATCGGGCAGCGCGCTCTGGATGCCGAACATCTGGTTGACCGGGAAGCCGTAGCCGCGGAACGCGTCGCCTTCGACCTGCAGACGCAGGAAGTAGTCGAGCACGTCGTAGGACAGCTTGCCGTCCGCGTCGAGCGCGTTGCGGTCGTAGGTGTGCAGCATGTCGTAGCTGTCTTTGAGGATCAGGAACTGGCGTTCCTCCTCGGCCGGCGACGCGTCGGCGAAGTCGTCGCTGTAGAAATCCATCCACTGCGGCAGGATCCGCATGCTCGACAGCATTTCGGGATTGCTGACCGCGAACTTCGCGAACACGCGCGTATAGAACCAGTCGAGCTTGGCCGGCTTGAAATACCAGACATGCACGAACAACAGGCCTATGAGCACGACCAGGATCAGCAGCAGGCTGACCAGCCATTTCAAGAGACGCTTCATGAACTCCCCCGGCAAACGGTGATTAAAGACGATGGGCGCGAACTGTCGCATGTTGCCGCGTCCGCGTAGGTGCCGGAAGTCATGCCGCGCCGACGGCCGGCGACCGCGGCAACGCTGCAGGCCCGTATACTGGCCGCGCGGCCGCGCCAAGGAGAGCTCATGAACTATCGGCATGCGTATCACGCGGGGAATTTTGCCGATGTGCTCAAGCACAGCGTGCTGGTCGGCCTGATCGAGGCGCTCAAGCAGAAGCAGACGCCGTTCTGCTACATCGACACCCACGCGGGCCGCGGCCGCTACGACCTGCACGGCGAGGAAGCGCTGAAGACCCGCGAATACGCCGACGGCGTGATGCGCCTGCTCGATGCGTCGCGGCTGCCGGCCGCGCTGCACGTCTATCTGAATCTCATACGCGCGCTCAACAACAACCGTCCCGGCCACGACATCGCGGTCTATCCGGGCTCGCCGCTGCTCGCGAGCCTGCTGCTGCGCGACGGCGACCGCGCGCAGCTGTGCGAACTGCAGCCCGACGAAGCCGCGGCCCTGCGCGCGTTGTTTCGCGCCGATCCGCGCGTGGCCGTGCACGAGCGCGACGGCTACGAGGCCCTGAAAGCGCTGGTGCCGCCGAAGGAAAAGCGCGGGCTCGTCCTCATCGACCCGCCGTTCGAGGCGCAGGACGGCGAATTCCGCGTGATCGAGGCTGCGCTCAAGCACGCGCAGACGCGCTGGCCCAACGGCATCTACGCGATCTGGTATCCGATCAAGCTGCGCCAGCAGATCGCCGGGTTCCACCGCTGGCTCAAGAACGGCGGCTTTGCCAAGGTGCTCGTCGCCGAGCTGCTCGTGCACCCCGACAACTCGGCGCTGCGCCTCAACGGCACGGGCATGGCCATCGTCAACCCGCCGTGGAAGTTCGAACGCCAGCTTGAGGAACTGCTGCCGGTGCTGACCCAGCATCTGGCCCAGGGCCGCTTCGGGCAGCACCGCGTCGAGTGGATCGTCGAGGGCTAGCCGGCTTCGGCGGCCCGCCCGAGGATGCCGCGCCGCAGCAACATGAACCGGACCAGCGCCGGACTCTGCGGCGGCGGCGCGCCCCGCCGGCCGGCGGCGCCTATAATCGCCGCCCCCAGCCGAGGTTGTCCCATGTCCAAGATGATGAAGGCCCTGGTCAAGCGCGAAGCCACCAAGGGCATCTGGATGGAAGAAGTGCCGATGCCCGAGATCGGCCCGAACGACGTACTCGTCAAGCTCGAGAAGACCGCGATCTGCGGCACCGACCTGCACATCTACAAATGG
>CAMLLF010000176.1 GCA_946480705.1 uncultured Lysobacteraceae bacterium
GACTATCGCGTCGCCGTAGCGCGTGCGCTCGGTAGCCTCGCGGCCATAGGCCTGTACTGCGCGCATCGCGTTCAGGGTCTCGTTCGCGACGGCCGATGCGTCGGCGACGCGGTCCTGGCTGTCGCGCGAAAGCTTCTGCAGACGGCGGCCGCTGAGCACCATCGGCACGATCACGAGCGGAATCACGAGCGCGGCATAGCCCGCGAGGCGCGGGCTCGTCCAGACCAGCGCGATCGATGCGCCGATGAAGGTGGCGAAGCTGCGCACCGCGACCGACAGGCTGGAGCTGACGACGGTCAGGACCAGTTCCGAATCGGCCGACAGCCGCGAGGTCAGCTCGCCGATGCGTGCGCGTTCGAAGAAGGCCTGGTCGAGCGTCAGCAGATGGTCGTACAGCCGCCGACGCAGGCCGGCCACGGCGCGTTCGCCGAGCAGCGTGATGCAGAAGTAGCGCGCGCCGGTCGCGATCGCGAGCACGGCGGCGACGCCGAACAGCAGCAGGAAGCTCGTGTCGATGCTGGCCGCGTTCGCGTCGGCGAAGCCGCCGTCGATCATGTGGCGGACGGCGACGGGCAGCGACAGCGTGGCCGCCGACGACAGCACGAGGAACACGACCCAGCCGACGAGCAGGCCGCGCTGGCCGCGCAGCAGCGGAAACAGCAGCGAGAGCGAGGCGAGGCGGCGCGGTTTCGGATCGGTCATCGGGAAGGTCCAGGGAAACGTGCCGCCGCACCGAGGTCGGCCATTCGGATCGTCATGGAGGCGTCATTGCCAGTTTCAATTGCGAGTCATTCGCGACGGCGCAGGACAGTGCGTCCGCGGGTCAGGTCCGCGAGCCAGGCGGCCAGCGCGTCGACGCGCGCGTCCGGAAGGGCCAGCCGCAGTGCCGCGCCGTCGGCGCCGAACGCTTCGGCGAGACAGTCGGCATCGAATTCGGACAGCCGCGACTTGAGCAGCGCGAGCTGGGCGAACGGCAGATCGAACTGGACCTCGGTTTTGCGCACCAGCGGCTTGCTCGCGGCCAGCCGCAGGCACTGCGCCGTGACGCCGCCGTAGGCGCGCATGAGACCGCCCGCGCCGAGCTTGATGCCGCCGTACCAGCGCGTGACGACGGCGACGACCTGATCGAAGCCTTGCCCGTCGATGGCCTGCAGCATCGGCTTGCCGGCCGTGCCGACCGGTTCGCCGTCATCCGAAAACCGGTAGTGCTGACCTATCCGGTAAGCCCAGCAGTTGTGCGTGGCCTGCGGGTCGGAGATCTGTGCGAGGAATTCCAGCGCCGCTTCCGGCGTGGCGACAGGGGCGGCCTGGCAGAGGAATCGGCTCTTCTTGATCTCTTCGGATATCGAGACGGCTTGCGCGAGCGTGCTGAGCGGCGTGTTCATCGCGCCGGATTATCGACGATCGAACCGGTGACGAACGAACGCCCGAGTTCCCCTCGGCAGCGGCGGCTCAGGGATGCAGCGTGCGCAGATCGTCGGGCAGCACGTAGTCCGGATGGCGTTCGCGCAGCAGCTCGACATTCTTTATCGCGTCGGCCCTGCGTCCGGCGCGCAGCAGCTCGCGGATCTTCTTGATCCATTCGTCAGGCGCGAGGCGCGCATTGCGCTGCAGTTCGGTCTCGGCGGATTTGTCGGCATCGCCGGTTGCAACGGTGCTCGCCGGCGTCGAGGCGGCCGCCGGTGCCGGCGCTGTTTCCTGCAGCACCGGAGCCGGAGCGGCGTCGGCTGCGACGGTGCGCGACGCCGGCTTGGCGGCAAGACCGTTGCCGCCGGTGCCCTTGTTGTGGGTGACCTGGCGCGACTGCCGTGCGCGCTGTTCCTGCTGGACGCGTGGATCGGTCGAACCGGCTTCGGCGTCGAGCCCATAGTCGTCGCGACGCGTGCCGCTGGCGATCGCGGCCTTGCGCTCGACGGAGTTGTAGTCGGTCGGCGCCGTGGCCGGGAACGCCTGCGGCCGCGCGCCGCTGCTGCCGGGTGCCGCCGTTGATCGCGCGAGGTCGCGTTCGCCGTCGGCGCGGTCGCTGGCCGAGTCCGTCGCGGCGTCCGCGAGCGCTTCGCGCGCGGGTGCCGCAGCCGGCGGCTCCTGCGGCTGCGTCGTCTCGAAACGCGGGGCCTGATCTTTCTTGTCGGCGCTGGCCGCGGCCAGTTCGACCTCGCGCTTGTGCGGCGTGGCCTTCGCGGCGCGCGGCGCGGACCTGGCCGTTTCAGCCATCGGCGCGGGCTGCGCCGGCGCCGCCGCAGGGGCGGGCGGCGGCATTGGCACCGAAAGCGCCGGCGGCGGGATCGCTGCGGTTTCCGCGGTGGCCGGCTCGGGCGGCGGCACGATCGCGCTGATCGGAATGACCTCGCGCTCGCTGCGGGCCGCCGCCGGCGACGCCGGGTTCGATGCCGACGGCAAGGATTCGTTGAACGCGCCGCGCATCTGCCAGGCCAGCCCGGCGGCAAGGACGACACCCGCGGCGCTGCTCAGGCCGACGACCCAGAGCGGCCGGCGGTGCTTGTCCTTCGCATGGCGCAGCGCGTTCATGCGCTGCGGCTCCACCGCGGCGCGCGCCATCGCGAGCACGGCGGCGTCGAGCTTGGGGTCCGGCTCGCTCTGCGGCAGGCGGCGATACAGGCGCGCGAGTTCGGATTCCTCGCCGGCGAGGAACGCTTCGAATTCGCGCTCGTGGTGATTTCGATGAGTCATTCGGCAAACCTTGCGCGGATCTTCGCGAACGCATAGCGCAGACGCGATTTCACCGTTTCCTGTCCGGCCCCCGTCACTTCGGCGATTTCTTCCAGCCCGAGTCCGTTTTCCATGCGCAGCACGAACGCCGTGCGCTGCTCGTCGGGTAGGTCCTCGAGCGCGAGCTGCAGGCGGCGCCGCTGCTCGAACTCGCTGAGCACCCGTTCGGGTCGTTCGGCCTCGGGGGCATCGAGCTGGCGGAAGATCAGCTCGGTTTCCTCGCTGCCGGCCTGGGGTCTATTGCGGCGCATCAGGTCGATCGCAAGGTTGTGCGCGATCTGCAGCAGCCAGGTCGTGAACTTGGCCTCCGGCCGATAGCGCTCGCGAGCGACGATGACGCGGCTCCAGGTTTCCTGGAACAGCTCGTCGGCGCTGGCCCGTTCGCGGCAATGACGCAGGAGGAAGCGATACAGCGTGCCGCGGTGGCGGGTATACAGCGCTTCGAACGCGTGCGCGTCGCCGCGCCCGTAGGCCAGCATCAATTCTTCGTCCGTACACTCCTCCCTCATGGGGCGGCAGGTTAAGCGATACATGGGGCAACGTCATCACGTGGCATCCCCGGCGGCCGGAGTCGAGCGACTGCAACGGCGTGTACCGCCGCCCGGGGTTTGACGCGGCCGCGACCTGCCGGCCCCGATACTCCAGCCCTGATACTCTGGTCGCCGCCGCACGCCGGCGGGGCCGGCGGTCGGGCACGATTCCGTTTCCCCACGCGCAACCCGGATGCTGATCATGGCCACTGAAAAAACTCCGCTACGTTCAACCGAACCGGCCGCCGTCGCGGCGGACGTGCACAACGGCAACGGCGACGCGTCGGCCAAGACGCCGGCCGAAGCGATCCATGAACTCGGCGGCGCGCTCGGCCGCGCCTGGCACGAGGCGCGCGACAGCGTCGGCGACATCGGCGCGAAGCTCGGCCAGCGTGCGCGCAACGTGCGCAGCGAAACCCGCGAGGCCGCGAGCGAAACGCGCGAGGGCCTGCAGGACGCGATCGACGAGATGGGCGAACTCGGCCAGGAAGTCGCCGAGGACGCGATCGAGCTCGGTCGCGCCGTGGGCGTCAGCGTGTCGCAGTTCGTACGCCGGCATCCGATGCGTTCGATCGCGATCGCGGCGGCGGCCGGCGCGCTGGCCGCACACCTGCTGCGCCGTCGCGGCCGCTGAGGGTGGACGAAACCGAGCAGAGCGCCGGCGCGCCGCACCGGCGCCGTCGGCGCGTGCGGCGCGGTCTGTTCAAGCGCGTCGGACGCTGGTTCGATCTCGGCGGCGAGCTGCGCGATTCGGCGATCGCGCTGCTGCGCGCCGAGGCGCGCCTGGCGCGCGCTGCGGTACCCAATGCGCTGATCTGGATCGCCGTGGTGTCGCTCGGCGGCGTGTTCTTCCTCGCGACGATCTGGGGAGCGGCGCTTCTGCTGCTGTATCAATGGACCGGCTCGATCGGCCAGGCGCTGCTCTGGCTCGGCGCGGTCAGCGCAGTCGTGCTGGCGGTCGGCAGCCTGCTGCTGCGCCACGCCGTGCGCGCGGCGAGTTTCGCCGAATCGCGCCGTCGCATTGCCTATTGGCTCGAAAGGAGCGACCTGGACGATGACCCGGATGAAGACGCTGGAACGTGAAGTCGCCTTGTCGGCGCTGCGCTTTGACGCCGCCGTGGCCGAGGTTGGCGACGAGCAGCGCGACCTGCGCCGCCTCGCGCGTACGCTGTCGCCGAAGCTCCTGATCGGCGTCGGACTCGCGGCCGGCGTGCTGATGATCGTGCTGCCCCGGCACCTGCGCGGCAGCACGCTGATCGGCCTCGGCAAATTCGCGCTGACGCGCGTGCTGCCGCTGTTCGCCGCCGGAGACGACGACGCATGAGTCCGCCGCGCTGGTGGCAGATGCAATGGCACTGGGTTGAACCGCAGCCCGACGACGCGGCGCGGACCAGTGACGAGGAACTCATCGTCATCCGGCAGCAGCGCCAGATTGCCTCGCTGCGGCAGACCCTGATCTGGCTGTCGATGCTCGCGACGCTCGGCGCGATGTATCTGGCCAAGGGACTCGCGGTGCCGGTGCTGCTCGCGCTGTTCTTCGCGCTCTCGCTGAATCCGCTCGTCGCGAGTCTGTCGCGGCGCTGGCTGCCGCGCGCGCTGGTCGCGATGCTCGTGATGGCGGCCGGCACGACGATCGTCGCGTTCGTGTTCGTCGCCGTGGCCGAGCCGGCCCAGCACTGGATCGACCGCGCGCCGGAAGCCGCGCGGCTGCTGACGCCGCGGATGCGCGCGGTGACGCAGCAGATCGAGGCCGCCGGCCGTGCGACCCAGAACATGATGGGCTCGCGCGTCGAAGGTCCGCCGTCGCCGGTGCTGTTCGACGTCTGGGACACGGTCGCCGCCGCGCCGCGCCTGGTCGTGACGATATTCAGCATTTTTTTGCTTGTATATTTTTTTCTGGTGTATGGCGAGGCGTTGCTGCGGCATGCGATCGGACTGGCCTCGTCGGTCGCCTCGCGGCGCAACGCGTTCGAGATCGTGCGCGTGATGCAGCACGAGATGTCGCGCTATCTGTTCACGACGACGGCCATCAACACGCTCGTCGGCGTCGGCGCCACCGCGATCGCGTTCGCACTGGGCATTCCCGATCCGCTGCTCTGGGGCGTCATGGCGCTGCTGCTGAATTTCATTCCGTATTTCGGTCCGCTGTGCATGACGCTGCTGTTCGTGCTGCTGGGTCTCCTGACGTATCCGAAGATCGGCGCGGCGCTGACGCCCGCGGCGCTGTTCGCGGCACTCGTCATCGTCGAGGGGCAGTTCCTTACGCCGCTCGTGCTGGGGCGGCGGCTGAAGATCAATCCGCTGATGATTCTGCTCTGGCTGATGCTGCTCGGCTGGCTCTGGGGTGCGATCGGCATCGTCGTCGCGGTGCCGCTGCTGGTCGCGCTGAAGATCGTCTGCCAGCGCGTCGAGGGCTGGGACTGGTTCGCCCATCTGCTCGGATGACGCCGCGGCGCGCGTGCTACGATCGCGTCCTTTAGGAAGGCGTCCAATTGGCCGTCCAAACGGATAGACGATGCAGATCCAGACCAAGCTGCCGAAAGTCGGCACGACGATCTTCACGGTCATGAGCCAGCTCGCGCAGCAGCACGAAGCGGTCAACCTCGGACAGGGCTTTCCCGATTTCGACGGACCGCAGTCACTGCGCGACGCGCTGGCCGCGGCGATGAATTCGGGCAAGAACCAGTACGCACCGATGACCGGCGTGGCTGCGTTGCGCGAACAGATCGCGCTGAAGACCGAACGGCTCTACGGCCGCAAGGTCAACGCCGACGCGGAAGTCACGGTCACCTCCGGTGCGACCGAGGCGATCTTCGCGGCGATCGCCGCGGTCGTGCGGCCCGGCGACGAAGTCATCGTGCTGGATCCCTGCTACGACTGCTACGAGCCCGCGATCGATCTCGTCGGCGGTCGTGCCGTGCACGTGCCGCTGACGCTGCCGGATTTTTCCGTCAAGGACGCGATCACGCCGCGCACGCGCGTGATCATGGTCAACAGTCCGCACAATCCTTCGGGCGCGGTGTTCAGTGCGGCCGACCTCGACACGCTGGCGGAACTCACGCGCGGCAGTGAAATCCTCGTGATCTCCGACGAGGTCTACGAACACATCGTGTTCGACGGACTCGATCACCAGAGCGTGCTGCGTCATACGGAACTGGCCGAGCGCAGCTTCGTCGTGAGTTCGTTCGGCAAGACCTACCACTGCACCGGCTGGAAGGTCGGCTACTGCGTCGCGCCGCGCATGCTCAGCACCGAATTCCGCAAGGTCCACCAGTACCTGACGTTCTGCACGTTCGGGCCGGCGCAGTGGGCGTTCGCCGACGTGCTCGCGAACGATCCGCAGCACTATCTCGACCTGCCCGCGTTCTATCAGGAAAAGCGCGACCGCTTCCGCGCGCTGCTCGCGCCGTCGCGGTTCCGCCTGCTGCCGGTCGGCGGCGCGTATTTTCAGCTCGTCGACTATTCGGCGATCAGCGACAAGGACGATCTGAATTTCTGCGAATGGCTCGTGCGCGAAGCCGGCGTCGCCGCGATTCCGGTGTCCGCGTTCTACGAGACCGCGCCCGACGCGCGGATCATCCGCTTCTGCTTCGCCAAGAGCGACGCGACGCTCGCCGCGGCGGCCGAACGTCTCGCGCGCGTCTGATACGGAACCGACCATGACCGAACCCAGGCAACCGCTGCGCGTGTCGCTCGTCCAGGGCGATACGCGCTGGCACGACGCGGCGGCGAATCGCGACTACTACGGCGGCAAGGTGCGCGCGCTGCGCGGCACGACCGACCTCGTCGTGCTGCCGGAAACGTTCACGAGCGGCTTCACGAACGAGACGCTCGGCAATGCCGAGACCATGGACGGCGAGAGCCTGCGCTGGCTGAGCGCGCTCGCGGCCGAAGCCGGCTGTGTGATCACGGGCAGTCTCGTCACGCGCGTCGGCGAGAAATGCGTGAACCGGCTCGTCTGGATGCGTCCGGACGGCAGCTTCGAGATCTACGACAAGCGCCATCTGTTCCGCATGGCGCGCGAGCACGAACGCTACGCCGCAGGCGAGCAGCGTCTCATCGTCGAATTGAACGGCTGGCGCATCTGCCCGCTGGTCTGCTACGACCTGCGCTTTCCGGTCTGGATCCGCAATCGCTACGACCGCAGCGTGGCCGGCCGCTTCGACTACGACCTCGTGCTGTTCGTGGCGAACTGGCCGAGC
>CAMLLF010000177.1 GCA_946480705.1 uncultured Lysobacteraceae bacterium
GACCGGAACGACGCCGTCCTTGCCGATGCGTGCATGGAACACGAACGACGCGCTCGCGAGGAGGTTCTCCGGATCGGCACCGGCCGACGCGACGCGGCGCCGGCCGACGCTGGTGTTGAACGTGGTGCGTTCGAAGCGCTCGAACGCGTAGTCCGCGGCGTCGTAGCTCACGTCGACGCCGATGATGTCGCTGTCGGAACCGTTCGTGCGCTGGCTCAGCCGTGCGGAAGCCGAGGCGTTGCCGTCCCAGCGGAAGATCTCGAAGCTGAAGTCGGAATTGAACACCGCGCCGCTCGGCGTGAGGTTGCCGTTGGAAATGAAGAAGACGTAGCGTCCGTCGCTGCTGCCGTCGAGGACGGCGAACGAGTTCTGCGTGACGTTCGTGCCGCTGTTGACGGTTGTCGTCGTGATCTGCGCATAGCTCGACGCGGTACCGGCGGCGCCGTTGCGGTCGTAGCGGAAGATCTCGTAGTTGCCGTCGGCGTTGCCGCTCGTGACCGGCTGGCAGTTGGACTCGAACACGAGGTAGCGGCCGTTGGCGTTCTTCGTCAGGCGCGCGCCGCGTGCCTCGCGCGCCGGTGTTGCGGCGGGGCAGAGCGCATTGGCCGGAATGACCGTGTTCGTCGTGCCCGAGCGCGCGATGATGCGTCGTGCCGTGCCCGCGCTCGTCAGCGCATTGCAGTCCGAGGTCCACGCGATCACATCGCCGTTGCCGTCGATGGTCGGGTCGGTATTACTGCAGCCGCTGGTCGCGGTGACCGAGGTCAGCGCGCTCGTGCTGCGGTCATAGAGATAGATCTCGTAGTTGTCGGTCTCGCTCATCTTCGCGGAGAACACGATGTGGCGCCCGTACAGCGTGCCGTCGAGATCGCCGGAGATCGCGAGGTTCTGCATCTGGCCGCCGCTGGCCATCTGCGGCGTACCGGTCCATGCGGCGCGCGTGAAGGCGAGGCCGTTCCAGACATAGATCTGGTCGAGCAGATTCGCGTTGCTGCCGTGGTCGGCGCTGCTGATGAAGGCGACGGTGCGGCCGTTGGAATCGACCGCGAGCGCGCGCGCGGCCGCCATGCGCGCGACGAAGCCGCCGCCTTTGACTTCGACATTGCGGCCGGTCGTGTTCGTGAGCTGGACGATCGTGCCGACCTCGTTGCACGAACTCTTGATCTGCACGTTGTCGATGAACAGCGTGGAGTCGACCTGATGATCGTTCTGGTCGGCGACCGTGAAGCGCAGTGCGACCGTACTGCCGACGACGAGTCCCGCGGGCAGCGGCAGGCAGATGCGCTGGAACGCGGGCGAGCCGAAGCGCAGGTTGATATTGCGCAGCAGCGTGGTTGCGGTGCTGTTGACGGTATGGTCGACGATGGTCGCGTTCTGGCAGTTCGCGTTCGGAAACGGCGAATAGCTCGACCCGTTCAGCTTGCAGCTCGAGCGCGTCATGATCCGCGTGCCGTTGACGGTCACGTCCAGGAGATCGTCGTACTGGTCCGGTTCGTTCTGTTCGCCCGAGGCGAAGCCCCAGTCGAAGGCGACGTAGGCGGCGTTGGCCGGCAGCGTGAAGCTCGACTGCAGCCAGTTGAGGTCGTAGTCGTTGTTGCCGCCGAGATTGTCGAAGTTCGTCGCGCCCGTCGTGCCGCTCGCGAGTTCGCCCGGTCCGGTCGACACGGCCGCGGCCCAGGTGCCGTCGGGAATCGTCAGCGAGGTGGTCGGCGTGATGTTGCTCGAGCGGATCGCGCCGGCGCGGTTGTACCCGCCCGCGGTCCAGCTGGTGAGATCTCCGGTTTCGAAACTGCCGTTGGCAGGCACTTGTGCGCGCGCTGCGACGGAAACTGTCAGCAGTGCGATGGCGATGGCGGCGGATCGGAAGCCGTTCATGGAGTGGACTCCGCGGTGCGGACGAGGTCCTGCTGGAACAGGAACTGGTTGTCGAGTGTGAGTGCGCGCTCTGCGACGATGCGGCCGTCGCGGTCCGCGAGCTGCAGCCGGTAGCGGCCCGGCGCGAGACCGTCGACGCGGTAGTAGCCGATCGCGTTCACGCGCGTGGTCGCCGCGGTGCGTTCGCCGTCGAGCACGCGCACCTGAAGACCGGCAGATTCCGTGCCGGCGAGGCCGGCGCAGCCGAGCCGCGCGTCGAGGCTGAATTCGAGCGGTGTGGTCGAGCCCGCTCGCACTTCGACGTTGCGCGTCGCGTCGGCCGGATTCAGCTCGATCGGCAGGTTCTCCGCATCGAGCGCGACGCGATGCACGCCCGGCGTCACGCGATTGAGGATCGCTCGGCCTTCGGCATCGAGTTCGCCCCGGACCTGACCGTCGACGAGTACGCCGACGCCGCGCAGCGAGGCGACCGGAACACCCGGCGGCAGCTTGCGGCGGTCGACGTGTGCAGCGATCGCGCCGACGCGGCGCTGCTCGTTGTTGAACGCGCCGCGCGTCAGACCGCTCGGCGTCACGGCGAAATCAGCGGTCAGCGACAGCGAGATCACACGCGTGTCCTTGCCGGAACGCGCATACAGCGGATCGTCCTGCATCTGCAGGCGCGCGCTGAGTCCCGGGCGCAACTCGAGGCCGGCATCGGCGATCGCGCCGAAGCGGTCGTTCGCGTGCAGCGCACCCACGCCCCACCACCAGCTGCTGCGGTCCTGCGGACGGCGATAGAGCACGACGGATTCGCGCCGGCCGTAGCTGTCGTCGTCGACGATGGCTGTCGTCATATCGAACCGCGTGCCGAGTTCCTGCTGCCAGTCGAGCTGGCGCCGCTCCGCGTAGCGCGATGCGCTGAATCGCGTGCCGCGCATCGGCTGCCAGCTCACGGCGTAGGAATAGTCGCCGATCGTCGAATTGCTGACCTGGCTGCCGGCGCCGATCCAGAGATTGTCGAACGGCTGCGCGCTCAGCGCGGCCTTGACGTAGCGTTTCGTGCCGAGATTCGCGTCGTCGAAGTCGCGTGCGATCAGGCTCAGTCGCAGGCGCGGGCGCTGCCAGCCGAACTCGAGCTGATGATCGCGGCGTGCCGGGCTGTCTTCGTCGAAATAGGCGCGATCGAATTCGCGCAGATTGGCGAGCCAGAACACCTGTCCGTACGCGCCTTCGCCGAGCAGCTCGGCCGCGCCGGCGTTGTCGCTGCGCGCGAGGTGTCCCGACCAGACGCCGGCACGGCCCAGATTGACCGCCGCGCCGGCGCCGGCGAAATCGCGGCCGACGGCGCGCACGAGCGTCGCGTCGACGCTGATTCGCGGATTGATGCCGGCGCGCACGCGCGCGAAGCCCGTGCCGCCGTCGATCGTGTCGCTGTCGTCGAGCGGGTTGTCGTGCGTTCCGGCACCGGTGTGGACCACGTAGGTGCCGCTGGCGAGCAGATCGTCGCTCGCGCGCAGCGTCACCTGCTCGACGCGTACCGGCACATCGTTGCTGGCCGGTTTGTACAGTGCGATTTCCAGCACGGCATCGGCCGGAATACCGGAGATTTCGGGAAAGCGATAGCGGCCGTCGAGGCGTACGACGGTGCGCGCGACCACGCTGCCGTTCGCGCGCAACTCGGCGATGCCGCCGGGCGGGCCTTCGCCCTGTATCTGGCGGCCCGTGGCGATGCGGCTCGCGACGATCTCATTGCCGATCACCTGGTCGCCGAACGCGAGTTCGGGCCGGTTCGTATAGGCCCACTGCGCGCCGGTCAGCGAGAACGACGGCAGCAACGAGCTCAGCGTCACCTGCTGCTGGCCGAAATAGGCGCGCGAGCGGCCGCGATCGACGAGCCAACCCCATTCGTCGATGCGCCGGTTGCCGTCGATGTCGTCGAAATAGCGCAGATGCCAGTTGCCCGCGCCGAGCGCGCCGCCGAGTTCGGTCAGCGTCGTGGTGTCGGTGCGGTCGCCGGCGCGGCGCAGCATCACTTCGCGGCGCCACGCCGACAGGTTCGCGCGCGGTGCCGGCACATCGATCGGCAGCGACTCGCGCGACGCTGCCGCAGCGCTGAGCGTGCTGTGGTCGAGCCACGCGCCGTTGACGCGCAGCGCGAATTCGCTGCGATCGAAATTCAGCGCGAGGCCGAGCGCGTCGCCGGCGGTGTCGAGCGGCACGTAGTCGATTTCGGCGATGCGCGTGATCGATTCGTGCGCCAGCACGGCTTCGCCGATCGGCGTGTTGATGCGCCAGCCGTCGCCGCCGCGACTCGCGTGCAGGCCGAGCGCCTCGCAGAGCATGCCGAGCGCGACCTTGGTGCGGCCGTCGAGTTCGCCGTCGAGCACGGCGACTTCCCGCCCGCGATCCTTGCCGTTGACGAGCAGGCCGATCAGGAGCGCGGAGGACGACGAGCGGCCGTCGGTGTTGCGGACGAACGGAAAATCGGGGCCGCTGGCTTCCGGAGACGGACTGGGCGCCGGAGCCGGGGCGGGCGCACCGGCGGCGGCCCCGGCGAGCGCGGCGCCGAAACCGGCGCAGATCCAGCGTCGGCGGTGCGGAGAGCGGAGGCTGGCAGGGATCCTCGCCATCGTCGCAGCCTCAGCGCGCGGCGGCGGCTTCGACGCGGAAGGTCTGGCTCCGATCGAGCGGCGTGTCGCCGAAAGTGCCGTTCATGTCGAGCACGTACTCGCCGGGCGGCAGCGCCGCCTTGGCCGCGTAGTCGAGCGCGACGCGCCGCGTCGCACCGGGCAGTACCGCGTCGGTCGGCAGGCGTCCGGCGTTGACGACGCCCTTGGGCAGTTCGACTTCGGGCGTGCCGGCCTTGGGAATGAGTGCGGTCTGCGCGTCGCCGGGAAAGTCGGCCTTGCGCCATATCGCAAAGGTTCCGTTGCAGCGACTGGTGGCGTTGCCATCGTTGCGCAGGGTCAGCTCGGCCGCGGCGTTGCGCGCCAGCAGCGAAACCAGTTCGCCCTTGCGGTCGACAGGGCCGACATGGCCATAGACCGCGGCGCCGAAGCGGAACACCGTGCGCAGCGTAGTCGCGGCACCGGGCGTCTTCTCCTGCGGCTGTTCTTCAAAGTAGACCATCGCGCGGTGCTCGCCCGGCGTCAGTGCGACGGCGGGACGCGCGGCGACGCGGACGACCTGGTTCTGGCCGGCCTTGACCGTGAACTCGAGCGGATTGATGACGAGCCAGCCGTCGAGCGACTGTTCGGTCGTCGGAATCGTCGACACCTTGCCGTCGGCGTCCATGGTCCAGTTGACCGTGGTCACCCTGACGACCTTGTCGTCCGCCGTGTAGTTGAACAGGCGGAATGCCTGCGACCCCGGTGCGCCGTCGAGCGCGATGTCGAGGATCTGCGGGCTCAGTCCAATTTGCGCGTGAGCGCCGGCGCTGAACAGCAGCAGCGCGGCGAGCAGCCAGAATCGTTGCATGATCAAGAATTCTCGAAAGTGATTTCGATGCGGCCCTGGTACGTACCGGGTTCCGCGAGATCGCCGGCTTCGATGTGCAGCTCGGCTTCGCCCGTCCAGACCGGTCCGTCGGCATCGTTGACCAAAGACGGTCGATAGGTGACCAAACGCGTCCGTATTTTCGTGTCGGGTCGTGCGCGGTTCGCGATCTCGTCGGGCTGGCCGAGCGGATCGAGCAGGCGAACGCGCACCGTCGGCGGGCGCAGATCGCTGCCGGCCGGCGGCGACCAGCGCCACAGCACGCCGAGCGGGCGCACGATCGTCGGAACGGCTGAATGCTCCGGGCCGGGCAGGTCGACGACGAGCGCATTGCCGACGAGGCGGCTCTGCGCGCTGGCCGAACTGGCCGCGAGCGGGCCGTCCGGAGCGACTTCGGTGCTGCGGATGCTGTCGAGATCGAGCCTGGATACGCTGGTCTCGAACAGCCCGCTCTTGCTGGAAACGATGCCGCGCACGCCAGGCACGGCGCTCGAAAGGCTCGCCGCCGTCGCCGCCGCGGCGAACAACGCCGCGGCGGCGAAACCGGCTGCCGGAATGGCGGCAGGGAGACGCATGATCAGGTTGCCGTAACCGTCAGGACGTAGTTCACGTTGCCGGCAGTCGAGCTGTAGGCGCCGGTCGCGGTCGCGTTCGTCAGGTCGAGTTCGAGCACGACGCTGCCCGTGGTCAGGCCACCCAGGCCCGGATCCGGGAAGGTCGCCGCCTGCGGGGAGGCGCCGGTCAGCGCGGCGGCGGCGCCGGTCGCGATGCCGTAGTTGTCGTTGATGCCGATCGAGGCCGTGCCGTTGTTCAGCGTGTTGTTGGCACCGCGCGAAATCTGCACCGTCGTGTTGGCCGAGTTGCCGCCGACCGCGCGGACCGACCAGACGTTCGACAGGACCAGCGGAACCGCCGCCGTGTTGAGGCCGGCCGGGCCGGTCGGACCGGTGAAGGATGCCGTCAGCGTGCCCGCCGCTGCCGTGGCCGTGACACCGCCCGGGTTGCCACGGTTGCAGTAGTACGTGTCGGCGACCGAACCGGCGGCGCAGCCCGTCGTCAGGAGTCCGGCGAGCGTACCGGCGTTCAACGTGATGTCGAGCGTCGAGTAGTAATAAAGGATGGTGATGCCGTTGCTGATCGTGATATTGACGTCGACGTTGGCCTGGGCGAAGGCGCTCGACGGGAAGCAGGCCGCAGACGCCAGAGCGAGAGCGGCAAGCCGAGGAATGAAGCGCAGTTTCTTGGTCACGGCGAAAAACCCCTGTTTTTGAGTTGACGTACCTGCCTGGTGGCAGCACGCCCCTCGTAGCACGGGCTGTGCCGAAATGTGATCGCCATCACGATCTGTGACGCTTAGTTACAATCGGGCTGTGCCGTACACGAAAAATGCCGGTTGCCCGGCTCACGGCATTTGCTTGGGGCGCGATGGCTTTTGACCGGCGTTCCGGGTATCGTCCGCGACCCCGCGCAGCTGCATCTGCCGGGCCGAAAAATCCTGCCGCGATGGCATTGACATTCGGTCTGCGGATAACGAGAATGCCGGGCTCCGCGCTGGAGGGATACCCAAGCGGCCAACGGGGGCAGACTGTAAATCTGCTGGCTCACGCCTTCGGTGGTTCGAATCCACCTCCCTCCACCAGCCGGTTCTAGCTTGAGCGGGAGTAGTTCAATGGTAGAACCTCAGCCTTCCAAGCTGATTGTGCGGGTTCGATTCCCGTCTCCCGCTCCATTGAAATACTGTCGCGGTTGACACGTTTCACGCTCACGTAGCTCAGTCGGTAGAGCACTTCCTTGGTAAGGAAGAGGTCGAAGGTTCGATTCCTTTCGTGAGCACCATCTTCGCAACACCGTGTTTTGAACTAACACCGTTTTGAACTAACACCGTTTTGAACTCATCCACCTCCTTAGATCTTTCGGGGTTTTGCAGGCATGGCCAAGGGTAAATTCGAGCGCACCAAGCCGCACGTCAACGTGGGCACGATCGGTCACGTGGACCACGGCAAGACGACGCTGACGGCAGCACTGACGAAGATCGGCGCCGAGCGCTTCGGTGGCGAGTTCAAGGCGTACGACCAGATCGACGCGGCGCCGGAAGAGAAGG
>CAMLLF010000178.1 GCA_946480705.1 uncultured Lysobacteraceae bacterium
GTCTGCTCGACTACATCGTGCCCGACCACGTGCACGTGCTGGCCGAGGGCCGCATCGTCGAGAGCGGCGACCGGACGCTCGCGCACAAGCTCGAACGGCAGGGCTACGCCTGGCTCGACGAGCGCCGCGTGCCGGAGCGCACGACCGTATGAGCGCGCCGCTGCTGTTGCAGGAATTCGAACGCGGCTTTGCCGCGCTCGCGCCGGCGCAGCGCGACGCGGCCGGACTCGGCGAATCGCGCCGGGCGCAGCTTGCCGCCGCGCTGGCCGACGGCCTGCCCGGCGCGCGCGCCGAACGCTGGCGGAATACGTCCCTGCGCGCGCTCGAACGGCGCGCGTTCTCGCCGCTGCCGGCGCAGGCCGAGATCGACGCGGGCGTGCTCGCGGCGATCCCGGCGCCGCGCATCGTATTCGTCAACGGCGCATTCGCACCGGCGCTGTCGCAGCTCGATGCAGTGCCCGACGGCGTGTCCGTCGTCCCGCTGTCGCAGGCGCTCGCGGGCGGCGATGCGCGCGAGGTCGAATTCCTCGCGCGCCGTTTCGGCGCGGCCGACGAAACCTTCGCGCGACTCAACGCGGCGTTCGCGCAGGACGGCCTGCTTCTGCGCGTCGCTGCGGACGTGCAGTGCGCGACGCCGGTCGCGCTCGTGCTGCTCGGCGCCGGCGGCAACGGCGAACACGCGGTCCACCTGCGTCATCACATCGAACTCGGCGACGGCGCGCGCCTGACGCTCTGCGAATACCAGCTCGCCGCGACGCCGCAGGCGCATCTCGTCAACGGCCTCGCGCACGTGCATCTGCGCCGCGGCGCGCGGCTCGACCACGTGCGCGTGCAGAGCGAAGACGCGAGTGCGACGCTGCTGACACGCACCGACGCCGTGCTCGGCAGCGACGCCGACTACCGCCGCATCGATCTCGAACTCGGCGCGAACCTCTCGCGGCACGAACTCAACGTCGCGCTGCAGGGCAACGGCGCGCGACTGTCGGCGAACGGCGTGCTGCTCGCCGACGGCCGCCGGCATGTCGATACGCGCCTGGCGATCGACCACATCGCGCGCGATACCGCGTGCCAGTTGAACTGGCGCGGTCTCGGTGCCGATCGCGGCCGCGCCGTTTTTCATGGCGGCATCACGATCCGCGCGGGAGCCGACGGCACCGCGGCGCATCTGTCGAACAAGAACCTGCTGCTGTCCGCCAATGCCGAGATCGACACGCAGCCGGTGCTCGAGATCCACGCGGACGAAGTGCAGGCGAGCCACGGCGCGACCGTCGGCCAGCTCGACGAGACCGCGCTGTTCTACCTGCGCTCGCGCGGCGTGCCGGAACACGAGGCGCGCACCGTGCTGACGCTCGCGTTCTGCCGCGTCGTGCTCGACGGCATCGGGGACGAGGCCTTGCGCGAACGCGTCGACGCGCTGCTCAGCGCGCGTCTGCCGCGGGTGGGCGCATGAGCGCCGCCTTCGATCCGCACGACTATCGCGCGGACTTTCCGCTGCTGTCGCGGCGCGTGCACGACAAGCCGCTGATCTATTTCGACAACGCGAACACGGCGCAGAAGCCGCAGGCCGTCATCGATGCGGTGGACGGTTACTACCGCGACTACGCCGCGAACGTCGCGCGCGCCGTGCACAGCCTCGGCGAACAGGCGACGGCCGCCTACGAAGGCGCGCGCGACAAGCTGGCCGCGTTTCTCAACGCCGGCGGCCGCGACCAGCTCGTGCTCACGAGCGGCACGACGCAGGCGATCAATCTCGTCGCCTACAGCTATGCGCTGCCGCGCCTGCAGCCCGGCGACGAGATCCTCGTCACGCAGATGGAGCATCACGCGAACATCGTGCCGTGGCAGCTCGTCGCGGCGCGCACGGGTGCTGTCGTCAAGGCCGCACCGATCGACGCCGACGGCGTGCTGCAGCTCGACCGTTTCGAGGCGATGCTGACGCGCAACGTGAAGCTCGCCGCGGTCGCCCACGTGTCCAACGTGATCGGCACGGTCAATCCGGTCGCGCAGATCGCGAAGCTCTGCCGCGCGCGCGGCATTCCGCTGCTCGTCGACGGCTCGCAGGCCTGCCCGCACATGCGCGTCGACGTGCAGGCGATCGGCTGCGACTTCTATGCGATGACCGGGCACAAGCTGTTCGGTCCGACCGGCACCGGCGCGCTCTGGGCGCGGCGCGAACATCTGCAGGCCATGCCGCCGTTCTTCGGCGGCGGCGAGATGATCCGTACAGTCGGTTTCGACGGCACGGTGTTCGCCGATCCGCCGCACAAGTTCGAAGCGGGCACGCCGAACATCGCGGGCTTCATCGGGCTGGGCGCCGCGATCGACTATGTCGAGCGCATCGGCCTCGATCGCATCCGCGCCTACGAAGCGGACCTGCTCGCCTACGCGACCGCGGCGCTCGACGCGGTAACCGGCCTGCGCCTGTTCGGCCGCGCGCCGCAGAAGGCATCCGTGCTGTCGTTCCTGATCGAGGGCGTGCACGCGCACGACGTGGCGACCCTGCTCGATCACGAAGGCGTGGCCGTGCGTTCGGGCCACCATTGCGCGCATCCGCTGATGCAATTCTTCGGCGTGCCGGCGACGGCGCGCGCGTCGCTGTCGTTCTACAACACGCGCGAGGAAGTCGATGCGTTCGTCGTCGCGCTGGACAGAGTGCGGAGGCTGCTCGCCTGAGCATGCCGGCGCTCTATCGCGACATCGTGCTCGACCATCACCGCGCGCCGCGGCACCACGGCGCGCTGGACGATCCGTCGCATGCGAGCGACGGCGTCAACGCGCTGTGCGGCGATTCGCTGCGCATCGAACTGCGCGTGAGCGAGGCGCGCATTGTCGAATACCGCTTTCGCGGCGAGTGCTGCGCGATCGCGACGGCGACGGCATCGCTGCTCGGACAGGCCGTGCAGGGCAGGGCGGTCGCCGAGATCGCGCCGCTGCAGCAGGCGTTCGCGGCGCTGGTCGCCGGCGGCGAGCCGGCGCTGCCGCTGGGCGACCTCTCGGCGCTGTCGGAACTCGCACGCTATCCTGCGCGGCGCAAATGCGCGCTGCTGCCCTGGGCCACGCTGCTGGCCGCCCTGCGCGGCGACGCCCGAACGACCACCGAAAAGGACGATCCTGCATGAATGCCGCTACCGACTCCGCTCCCGTCACCTACCGCGCCGCGACGACCGCCGATATTCCGGCCATCGTCGCGCTCGTCGAGTCGGCCTATCGCGGCGACGTCAGCAAGCAGGGCTGGACCACCGAAGCCGACTTTCTCGAAGGCCAGCGCACCGATCCGGATTCCGTCGCCGAACTCATCGCGCGCGGCTACAGCCGTATCGTGCTCGCCGAGCGCGCCGGCAGCCTGCTGTGCTGCTGCCACATCGAGCGGCTGCAGCAGGACGGCCGCAACATCGGCTATTTCGGCATGTTCGCGGTCGATCCGACCCTGCAGGGCGGCGGCGTCGGCAAGCAGGTGCTGGCCGAGGCCGAGCGCATCGCGAAGACCGAGTGGGACTGCGCCGAGATGCAGATGACCGTCATCACGATCCGCGACAGCCTGATCGCCTGGTACGAGCGCCGCGGCTATGTGCGCACCGGCGTACGCAAGCCTTTCCCTTACGGCGACGAGCGCTTCGGTCTTCCCAAGCGCGACGACCTGGAATTCGAGATTCTCGCCAAGACGCTTTGAGCGGAGTGCCGCCGCGATGAGCGAGAACTGGATCCGCGTCTGCAGCACCGCCGAGCTGCTGCCCGGCGAGTACAAGATCGCCTGGGACGGCGACGTCGCGATCGCCGTGTTCAATATCGACGGCGATTTCTACGCGGTCGAGGACGTCTGCACGCATGACGGCGGCGAACTCGCCGGCGGACCGGTCGACGGTTTCGCGATCGAATGCGTGCGCCATGGTGCACGCTTCGATCTGCGCACCGGCGCCGTGCTCTGCCCGCCGGCCTACGAGCCGATCGCGAAGTTTCCGGTGAAAGTGGAAGATGCTGCGGTGTTCACGCGGGACGACCGTTGGGATTGAGCAGGGCGCAGTAACCGAAGGGCGTTGCGCCGTTTCCGGGTTCGCCTCCCGGCGTGGAGGTGGCGCAAGGCGCGTTTCCGCGCGCTGGCGGGATGGCGCAAACGGGTTCCCGCGCCGGTGATGGCGCAATGCCCTTCGGTTATTGCGCCTGCGTCGCGCGTCGGCTCGATCGCTCGCCCGAGTGAATTGAGACTGATTCTCATTTGTGCTGTAATCCGATGCCTTGCGCCGTCACGGTGCGCTTCGTCGATCCGTCGTACCGAACTCCATGGCCAACGATCCGCAACGCCGCGCCGGCTGGCTGAAGACGCTGCATCAGTGGCACTGGATTTCGTCGGCGATCTGCCTGATCGGGCTGATCCTGTTCGCGTTCACGGGCATCACGCTGAATCACGCGAGCCAGATTCCGGCCGCGCCGGTGGTCACGAACCGCCAGGCGGAAATTCCGGCGGCGCTGCGCGATGCGCTGGCCGCACGCGCGAGCGAAGGCAAGCAACCCGTCGACGCCGGACTCGCGCAGTGGTTCGCGCAGTCGATGGACCTGCGCGTCGCGGGTGCGGAGGCCGAATGGAGCGCGAGCGAAATCTACATCTCGCTGCCGCGCGCCGGCGGCGACGCCTGGGCCAGTGTCGATCTCGCGACCGGCGCGGTCGAGTACGAGCGCACGGACCGCGGCTGGATCGCCTGGCTCAACGATCTGCACAAGGGCCGCAACACCGGCCCGGTGTGGACCTGGTTCATCGACGTGTTCGCGATCGCCTGCCTCGTGTTCGCGATCACCGGACTGCTGCTGCTGCAGCTCCATGCGCCGCGCCGTCCGGCAACCTGGCCGACCGTCGTGCTCGGTCTCGTGGTTCCGCTCGTGCTCATACTGCTGTTCATCCATTGACGAGGTCCTCATGCGTCTCAGACAGAAACTCTCCTGCGCGCTCGGCGCGCTGATCGCCGGCGGCGCGAGCGCGGCCGACCTCAACGTCGGCGTCGAAGTGCCGAAGCTCGACGTCGCCGAATACCACCGGCCCTATGTCGCGGTCTGGGTCGAGCGGCCCGACAACAGCGTCGCGACGAATCTCGCGGTCTGGTATCAGCAGAAGGGCGGCAAGGACGCGGCGACCGGCAAGCAGGAACACGGTACGAAGTGGCTCGCCGACCTGCGCCAGTGGTGGCGCCGCAGCGGCCGCAGCGCGGCGCTGCCGATCGACGGCGTCAGCGGCGCCACGCGCCCGGCCGGCGTTCACAAGCTCAGCTTCAACGACAAGCAGCCGCAGCTCGCGGACCTGAAGCCCGGCAAGTACGCGCTCGTCGTCGAGGCTGCGCGCGAAGTCGGCGGCCGCGAACTCGTCCGCATTCCGTTCGACTGGCCGCCGGCGAAGGCCGTCCACGCCGACACCAAGGGCACGACCGAACTGGGCGCCGTCACGCTGGATGCGGCGCCCTGAAAACAGCGGCCGCGCATTCGCGATGCGGCTGCAGCGCACCGCCGCGTTTGCCCGGCAATTCCGAAATGCGAAGAAGACATTTCGCTTCCCGAGAGATTGACCGCTTCAGGAGAAATTCGATGAAAGCTCTGCGTACTCTCGCCGTACTCGTCGTCGCGCTGAGCGCCGCCGGCGCCGCGCACGCGCACAAGTCCTGGCTGCTGCCGTCGGCGACCGTGCTGACGCAGGACCAGTGGATCACGGTCGATGCCGCCGTCTCCAACGACCTGTTCTACTTCAATCACGTGCCGGTCAAGCTCGACAACCTGCAGGTCACCGCGCCCGACGGCGCCGCGGCGCAGCCGGAAAATCCGTTCACCGGCAAGTTCCGGTCGAGCTTCGACCTGCACCTGGACAAGTCCGGCACGTACAAGATCGCCATCGTCAACGACGGCGTGTTCGCGAGCTACGAGCTCAACGGCGAGAAGAAGCGCTGGCGCGGCAAAGTGGAAAATATCTCGAAAGAGATTCCGGCCGACGCCAAGAACGTGGAAGTCACCCAGTCGGCCGGCCGCATCGAGACCTTCGCGACCGCCGGCGCACCGAACGACACGGCACTGAAGGCGACCGGCAGGGGCCTGGAGATGACGCCGGTCACGCACCCGAACGACCTGTTCGCGGGAGAGGCGGCGAAGTTCCGCTTCACGCTCGACGGCAAGCCCGCTGCAGATCTCGCGGTCGAGATCGTCCCGGGCGGCAGCCGCTGGCGCAACGCGCAGAACGAGATCGCGCTGAAGACCGACAAGAACGGCGAGATCAGCGTGACCTGGCCGGCGGCCGGCATGTACTGGCTCGAGACGACGCTGCAGGACGACAAGGCGACCGTGCCGAACGCGAAATCGCGCCGCGCGAGCTACGTGGCGACGTTCGAGGTGCTCGCGCCGTAAGCGTGGCGGCGTCTTGCTGATGCGATGGAGCGAAACCCGTCCCCTCCCGTGCCCTCCCCTCGAAGGGGAGGGACTGTTGCGGCGCGCCGCGAGAAGTTTGCGAGCTTTGGCCGCTTTTTCGCGAGTTGCAGGGAAACCCTCCCCTTCGAGGGGAGGGCATGGACGGAGATGCGTTCCCGCTCCGGCTCGGAACGCGCATTGCCCTGACCCATGACCCTCCTCGAATTCGCCCGCCGATTCCTGCCGCGCCGCTGGCTGCGCTGGCCCGTGCGCGCCTGGAACGGCGAGACCATGGGCACGACCTGGTCGGTGAAAGTCTGCGCGCGGCGCAGGCCGCAGGCGCGGGCGATCGGCGCCGTCATTGCCGCGGCGCTCGAGCGCGTCGATCGCGAAATGAGCACGTGGCGCGCCGACTCGGATCTGAGCCGCTACAACGCCGCGTCGGTGTCGCAGTGGGTCGAGTTGCCCGAAGCCTGCTACCGCGTCGTCGCGACCGCGCTTTCGATCGCGCGCGAGACCGGCGGCGCCTACGATCCGACCGTCGGGCGTCTCGTGAACCTCTGGGGCTTCGGTCCGGACGGACGGCGCGAAGCGCCGCCCGACGCCGCGGCGATCGAACGCGCGCGCGCCGACTGCGGCTGGCAGCGCGTGCGCTGCGACGACGCGCGCCGCGCAGTGTGGCAACCCGGCGGCGTCTATCTCGATCTGTCGGCGATCGCGAAGGGTTTCGCGGTCGATCAGGTCTGCGATGCGCTGCGCGAGCAGGGCATCGTCGACTATCTCGTCGAAGTCGGCGGCGAACTCCGCGCGCAGGGTTTCCGCGGCGACGGCCGACCCTGGTACGTCGCGATCGAATCGCCCGACAAGGAAAACGAAATGCCGCTCGTCGGCGTGCTGCGCGACGGTGCGATCGCGACCTCGGGCGACTACCTGCGCTATTTCGAAAGTGCGGGCCAGCGCTATTCGCACACGATCGATCCGCGCACTGCGGAGCCGGTCGCGCACGCGCTCGACGACACCCCCGGCCGGACGCTGAGCGCGTTCGACCGG
>CAMLLF010000179.1 GCA_946480705.1 uncultured Lysobacteraceae bacterium
TTTCCTGCGGCGCGGCAGTCGCCGGCGCGATGCGGTCGTGCGGCGCGATACGCGATGCGCATCGGCGCCGCTGCGACGCGCCGGGTCAGCCGCCGCCGGTCGCAGCGGCGTTCGCGTCGGACTTGGCGTCGGTCTTTGCGGCGGCCTTGGCATCGGCCTTCTTCGCGGCGGCCTTCTTGCTGCGCGATTCGGCGGCTTCGGCCTTGGCTTCCTGGGTCAGCGTCGACGTCGGCGCGACGCGGCTCAGCGCAGCGGCCGTCGCGGCCGGCGCAGCAAGCGGCGTTTCATTGACCTTGCTCTCGATCATCGCGAGCCGTGCCTCGTCGCCGTCCTTCAGCGCGAGGCCTTCGGAATACGGAACGAGCTGGCGCTTGACCAGCGTCGCCTTCGCCGACGGCGTGTCGAGCCACGCGATGAAATCCTTGACCGCGGCGGTATTCGTCGAGTCTTCGCGGATCGCGATGAACACCGGCGTGTACAGCGGATAGCTGCCGCTGCGCACGCTCGCGGTCGAAGGCACGACGCCGTCGACGTTGAGGAGTTTCAGCTTGGGATTGCCGGCGGTGTTCGACAGCGTGCTGACGCCGAGGCTGGCCGGGTCGAGCGTGACGGCCTCCTCGAGCTTGGACGTGTTGAGGTAGACGCGCGGCACGGCGACGCGCTGGTCGCCGTTCTTGAAGATCAGCCAGCGCAGCGCGTACTCGACGCCGTCGAGCGGGCCGGCGACGGCATACATGTTGATCGCCTTGTCATTGCCGCCGAGCAGCTTCCAGTTGTCGGCGCGGCCGTAGTAGACGCGCCAGATGTCCTTGATCGAGATGTTCGACACCGGGTTGGCCGGCGACGCGATCATCACGAGACCGTCCCAGGCGACCGGCACGAAGGTCACGCCGGATTCCTCGGCCCGCTTGGGATGATTCGCGCGCAGCGTGCCGGCGAAATCGGCCGTGCCCTGCAGCACCGCGTCGATGCCCGAGATCGTGCTGAACGCGGTCATCTGGATGCGGACTTTCTTCTCGCGCTCGTACTGTTTGGCGAGGTCGTTCATGAAGCCGCGGGCGCTCGCGATGTCGCCGCGCCAGACCAGCGTCGGGCCGCCAGCCTTGGCCGCCGCGGGCTTCGCGCCGGCTGCGGGTTTCGCCGTCGCCGCCGGTTTCGCGGCGGCCGGCTTGGCGTCGGCAGGCTTGGCCGGTGCAGCAGCCGGCTTGGCCTCGGCAGGTTTCGCGGCAGCTGCCGGTGCCGGCTTCGCATCGGCCGGTTTTGCAGCCGGCGCCGCGGCCGGTTTGGCTGCCGGAGCGGCGGCCGGTTCGGCGGCGAGTGCGGGAACGAGCCAGCCTGCGGCGCAGGCGAGGAACAGGACGCGCGGCAAGGCGCGACGGAACGAGCGCGAAGTGGTCACCGGTGAAAACCCGACGGAGGCTGAATCGGCTGCACGATACCATGCGGTTGCGACGCGCGCTGTGGCTGCCGCGTTCACGATTGACCCGTGTCTCGAAAGGCGGCACGGCGTCGCGGAACGCAGCGGCCGAGGCCGCTGCGTTCCGCACGTTTCGCTCATTCGCACATCACGAAAAACGCGTTCTGGCCGCGCACGATGGTCAGCAGCAGCTGGCGCGGGCGGCGCTTGGTCAGAACAGTCAAATCTTCCACATTGCGGATGTCGACCTGGTTCACCGCGACGACGACGTCGCCGCTGCGCAGCTGGTTGGACTCCGCGCGGCTGCCGCCGGCGACGCGCGCGACGCTGACGCCGCGCAGCCCCTGCTGACGCTGGCGTTCGCCGAGATCGGCAAACTGTGCGCCGCCGAGACGCGGATCCAGCGTCTGGCCTTCGGCGTTCGCGGTATCACGCCCGGCGAGCTTCGCCGACGCCGTCGTTTCGCGGCCGTCGCGCATGATCTTGAGCTCGACGTCGCTGCCGATCGGCAGCAGGCCCTCGACATTGTGGAGATCCTGCTCGTTGCTGACCGGCTTGCCGTTGACGCCGACGATCACGTCGCCGGGACGCAGCCCGGCGGCTTCGGCCGCCGAATCGGCCTGAACGCGCGTGACGACGGCGCCGCGGCCCGGTGCGACGCCGAGCATGCGCGCGATCTCGGGCGTCAGGTTCTGCGTCTCGATGCCGAGCGAGCCGCGCTTGACCGTGCCGGTCTTGATGAGCTGCTGCATCACGTCGCCGGCGAGCGTGGACGGAATCGCGAAGCCGATGCCGACGTTGCCGCCCGACGGCGAGAAGATCGCCGTGTTGATGCCGACGAGTTCACCGTTCAAGTTCACGAGCGCGCCGCCGGAATTGCCGGGATTGATCGATGCATCGGTCTGGATGAAGTTCTGGTAGCCCAGGCCGCGCAGACCCGAGCGGCCCAGCGCCGAGACGATGCCCGAGGTCACCGTCTGATTGAGGCCGAACGGATTGCCGATCGCGACGACGAAATCGCCGACGCGCAGCCGCGTCGAGTCGGCGAGGTTCACGGCCTTGAGGTTCTCGGCCGGAATCTGGATCACCGCGACATCGGTGTCGGGATCCGTGCCGACGAGCTTCGCCTTGAGCGTGCGCCCGTCGCTCAGCGTGACGCTGATGTCGTCGGCGCCCTGCACGACATGGTTGTTGGTGAGCACATAGCCCTTGGCCGCGTCGACGATGACGCCCGAGCCCAGCGACTGCTCGACGCGCTCCTGCGGCATGTTCGGCACGCCGAAGAAGCGGCGGAAGAAGGGGTCGTCGAGCAGGGGATCGCGCACGCGCGTGTGCGTCTTCGAGGAAATGTTCACGACGGCCGGCGTGACGCGTTCGATCATCGGTGCGAGCGAGGGCAGCGTCTGGCCGTCGATCATGGCCGGCAGCGCGGCCTGCGCGGGGCGCTGCGTCGACATCGCGAGGCCGCCGGCGATGCCGAGGCCGACGAGAACGGCGGATGCCAGGACTGCACGGGTCAGGCGGGACATAGAAGCTCCGTTGCAAGGAATGGCGACATGGACCGCCGAGTAGGGCTTCGGGTTTCCGCTTTCAATCGCTGCGTTCATTTCCGTAACCAACTGCAAACTCGTCGATCGCGCGCGCCATTCATGAAGTCCTTCACGAACCTGCGATTGACACCATGGATAGCCGGGCGTAGGTTAGCCCGCGCTCGCAATCACAAGATGTTGTGCCTGTTCACCGGGGGGTAGCCCCAGTATTTGGGGTCAAACAGGCGCCGCCGCAGCAGTGGCACCCGATCGTATCCGTCGGAACGGACACGGCCGGGACCGGTTTCGCCGCGGCAGACACGGGAGACGAGCGTCCAGACCGACACGATCGGGCCGGCATAAGGGACTCGGGAGGACGAGAGAGAGATGAGTACGGTGCGCCTTGAAGATCTCGCGCGCGGCGCGGTCAGCATTCCGTTGCAGCCTGCCTCGCAGGATATCTGGGACAAGAAATACCGCCTCAAGACCAAGCAGGGCGAGCCGGTAGATCTCTCGATCGATCACAGCTACCAGCGCATCGCCAAGGCGCTGGCCGACGTCGAGGCGACGCCCGACAAGCAGCAGTACTGGAACGAGCGCTTCCTCTGGGCGCTGCGCCGCGGCGCGATTCCCGCAGGCCGCGTCACGTCCAACGCGGGCGCGCTCGAACACAAGCCGGCGACCTCGACGATCAACTGCACCGTGTCGGGCACCATCGAAGACTCGATGGACGGCATCCTGCAGAAAGTGCACGAGGCCGGACTCACGCTGAAGGCCGGCTGCGGCATCGGCTACGAATTCTCGACGCTGCGTCCGCGCGGCGCCTATGTATCCGGCGCGGGTGCCTACACGTCGGGTCCGATGTCCTTCATGGATATCTACGACAAGATGTGCTTCACCGTGTCCTCGGCCGGCGGCCGCCGCGGCGCGCAGATGGGCACGTTCGACGTGAGCCATCCCGACGTCAAGGACTTCATCCGCGCCAAGCGCGAAGACGGGCGGCTGCGTCAGTTCAATCTGAGCCTGCTGATCACCGACGATTTCATGCAGGCCGTGCACGGCGATGCCGACTGGCCGCTCGTGTTTCCGATCAACATCAAGGAACAGGACGAGAGCGACCTGACCGACGCCAGCGCCGTGGTCTGGCGCGAGTGGCCGACGACGGCGAACTATGTCGTGCGCGACGACGGCCTCGTCGCCTGCAAGGTGTACGGCCACATCCGTGCGCGTCACCTCTGGGACATGATCATGGTCTCGACGTACGACTACGCCGAGCCGGGCTTCATCCTGATCGACCGCGTCAACGAGATGAACAACAACTGGTGGTGCGAGAACATCCGCGCGACCAATCCCTGCGTGACGGCCGACACCTGGGTGCAGACCGCGCAGGGTCCGCGTCAGGTGTGCGAACTCATCGGCACGCCGTTCCGCGCGCGCGTCGACGGCGTCGATCACGCGAGTGGCGAGGAAGGTTTTTTCCTGACGGCGCACAAGCCTGTCGTCACGCTGCGCACGCGGGAAGGCCACAGTCTGCGACTGACGGCCGATCATCGCGTGCGGCGCGTAACCACGGCGACGCGCTGGGTTACCGAAACGCAGTGGTGCGCCGCGGGCGAGCTCGTCGCCGGCGACCGCGTGCTGCTCAACGACCATCGCGCGAACGCGCAGTGGGAAGGCGCGCTGAATTTCGACGAGGGCTATCTGCTCGGCCTGCTCGTCGGCGACGGCACGCTCAAGCACGACACGGCCGTGCTGTCGGCCTGGACGGCGCAGGCCGTCGTCAACGGCGGCGATGCGGGGCCGCGCGACGGCGTCCGCGCGTTGATGGCCGAGGCCGAGCGCGCAGCGCGCACGTTGCCTCATCGCGGCGATTTCGGTGGCTGGTCGGCGGTGGCCGGACGCAACGAATGGCGTCTGAAGTCCGCATCGTTGCGCGATCTCGCGCAGTCGCTCGGGCTTCGTCCCGGCGACAAGACGATCACCCCCGCGCTCGAGAAAGCGTCGAGTGATGCGTATCGCGGTTTCCTGCGCGGCTTCTTCGATGCCGACGGCAGCGTGCAGGGCAGTCAGCTCAAGGGCGTTTCGATCCGTCTCGCGCAGCCCGACCTCGCGCGACTGGAAGCCGTGCAGCGCATGCTCGCGCGCCTGGGCATCGCCGCGACCGTCTATGCCAATCGCCGCGAAGCCGGCCTTGCGCAGCTGCCCGACGGCAACGGCGGCCGCGCGGCATACCGGACCGCCGCGCAGCATGAGCTGACGATCGCCGGCGAGAACGTGCAGCGCTACGCCGAACTCGTCGGCTTCGGCGACAGCGACAAGGCGATGCGGCTCGCCCAGCTATGCGCCGCCTATCGCCGCGCGCCGAACCGCGAGCGCTTTCACGCGACCGTCGCCGCGATCGAACCGGCCGGAGAAGAAGCCGTCTACGACGTGCAGGTCCCCGGCATCAACACCTTCGACGCGAACGGCCTGCACGCGCACAACTGCGGCGAGCAGCCGCTGCCGCCCTACGGCAGCTGCCTGCTCGGCTCGGTGAACCTCACCGTGTTCGTGCGCGATCCGTTCGGTCCGAAGGCGCGCTTTGACTGGGACGAATACCGCGAAGTCGTGCGCGTGTTCACGCGCATGCTCGACAACGTCGTCGAGATCAATGGACTGCCGCTGGAACAGCAGCGCAACGAGATCCTGTCCAAGCGCCGCCACGGCATGGGCTATCTCGGCCTGGGCTCGACCATCACCATGCTCAAGATGCGCTACGGCTCGAAGGAAGCCTGCGCGTTCACCGAGGACGTCAGCCGCGAGATGGCGCTGGCGGGCTGGGAAGTCGGGCTGTCGCTCGCGCAGGAGAAGGGGCCCGCGCCCGTGCTCGCGCAGGACTACGCGGTGACCGCGGCCATGCTGCGCTGCCGCCCCGAGATGGAGCGCGACGGCTGGAAGGTCGGCGACGCGATTCCGGGCCGCGTGCTCCATGCTCACTACAGCCGCTACATGCAGCGGGTCGCGACGGTCGCGCCCGAGCTCGTCAACGCGCTCGCCGAACACGGATCGCGCTTCACGCATCACTCCTCGATCGCGCCGACCGGCACGATCTCGCTGTCGCTCGCCAACAACGCGTCCAACGGCATCGAACCGTCGTTCGCGCACCACTACTCGCGCAACGTGATCCGCGAAGGCAAGAAGACCAAGGAAAAAGTCGAAGTGTTCAGCTTCGAGCTGCTGGCCTACCGCGAACTCATCAATGCGAAGGCAATGCCGTTCTCGGACAAGCCCGACGAGAAGCTGCCCGAGTACTTCGTCTCGGCCGACGACATCACGCCGACCGAGCACGTCGACATCCAGGCCGCCGCGCAGAAATGGATCGACTCGTCGATCTCCAAGACCGCGAACGTGCCGACCGACTATCCCTACGAAGACTTCAAGAACATCTACACCTACGCCCATGCGCAGGGCCTCAAGGGCTGCACGACGTTCCGCTTCAACCCGGCCGCGTTCCAGGGCGTGCTCGTGAAGGAAGCGGATCTGGAGAACACCATCTATCGCTTCGAACTCGACGACGGCAGCATCGTCGAAGTGAAGGGCAACGAGCAGATCGAGTACGACGGCGAGACGCATACCGCGGCCAATCTGTTCGACGCGCTCAAAGAGGGTTACTACGGCAAGTTTTGAGCGGGCGCGGAATGGAGTAATGTCCACACCGCAACACCCGATCATCTGACCAACCCGTACGAGGAGCTGGAGGGTTCTTATGCAAACCGTAGGTGAAGCAGTAAGCAATGCGATCGAAGCGGTCAAAGAGACCGCGCAGAACGTCGGCGAAGCGGTCGCCGAGAGGACCGAGGCCGCCGTGGCCAGCGTGAGCGCAGCTGCCTCCGATGCGAAGGAAGCCGTGACCAAGCGCGCGAAGGCCGCCGTCAAGAAGGTCAAGGAAGTGAAGGACGCCGCACAGGAAACGGTCAAGAACGCGGTCGAGAAAGCAAAGAAGGCCGTGACCAAGACCAAGCCCGCGGCGAAGAAGGCGGCCAAGAAAGTCGCGAAGAAGGCCGCCGGCAAGAAGACGGCGACCAAGAAGGCTGCGACGAAGAAGTCCGCCGCAAAGAAGGTTGCGAAGAAAGCCGCGGTGAAGAAGGTCGCGAAGAAGGCGACCAAGAAAGTCGCGAAGAAAGCGGCCGGCAAGAAAGCAGCCGTGAAGAAGGCACCGGCCAGGAAGGCGGCGAAGAAAGTCGCGAAAAAGGCGGCAGGCAAGAAGGCCGCCGTGAAGAAGGCACCGGCCAGGAAGGCGGCGAAGAAGGCGGCCAAGCGCCGCTGAGCGATCCAGCCTTCCGTCCGCACCAACCCTGGATAAGGGGCGCGGACGGAAGTGATGCCGCGGCGTCGAGGCTGCGTCGCGGTATTTACTGGCGGTGTGAAAGCATCCCGGTCGTCAGGTTCGCCGCCGCGCTTGCGCGGCGCGATCGACC
>CAMLLF010000180.1 GCA_946480705.1 uncultured Lysobacteraceae bacterium
CGCTAGGCACGCGCGCGCGGCTGTCGCTCGTGCGCCGGATCGGCGACGCGGTGGCTTATGCGCACCGCCGGCTCGTCGTGCATCGCGACATCAAGCCCGCGAACATCCTCGTCGACACCGACGGCGAACCGCGCCTGCTCGACTTCGGCATCGCGCGCATGCTCGACGAGGACACCGCGGCGACGGCGACCGGCGCGAGTCCGCTGACCCTGCGCTATGCCGCGCCGGAGCAGATCCGCGGCGAACTCGCCGGCATCCCCGCCGACGTGCACGCGCTCGGCTGCCTGCTCTATGAACTGCTCGCCGGCGAGCCGCCGCACGCCGAGGCGGGCGCCGCGGCGCTGACCCACGCGATCCTGCATCTCGATCCGCCGCCGCCGTCGCAGGTCGCGCGCCGGCGCGGGCGCGCCGCGGTCAGCGCCGACCTCGACGCGATCTGCCTGCGCGCGCTGCGCAAGCGGCCCGAGGACCGCTATCGCAGCGTCGACGACTGGAACGCCGACATCGACCGCGCGATCGCCGGCGAACCGGTGCAGGCGCGCCGCGGCGAACGCGGCTACGCCGCGCGGCGCTGGCTGCGCCGGCGCTGGCCGTGGCTCGCCGCGGCCGGCGTGCTCGTCGGCATTGCGACGTATCACGTGATCAGCATCAATCGCCAGCTCGCCGCGGTCGCGCGCGAACGCGACCGCGCGAGCGAACTCGCCGATTTCGCGATCACGCTGTATCAGTCGGCCAGGCCGGCGGAAATCCGCGCCGGCAGCGTCAGCGCGCTCGATCTGCTCGATCGCACGGCCGCGCGGCTCGACGAGCCGAAGATGGAGAAACTCAAGCCCGAAGTGCGCGCCGCGCTGGTCGCATCGATCGGCCACGTCTATTACGAGATCGGCGTGCGCGATCGCGCCGTGCAGTTGTTCGAGCGCGCGGTCGGCCTGTTCGAGCAGGCCGATCCGGTGCCCGAGGACGACCTCGCGCTGCACATGCGCTATGCCGCGATGGCGCAGTACGACCGCAACCAGGCCGAGGCCGCGCTCGCGTGGATCGAGCGCGCGCTCGCGCGCCGCACGCGGATTGGCGACGACGGCAGCCTGCTGCGCTCGGGCCTCGACCGCGCCGCGGCGATCTATGCGCAGTCGCTCGACCAGCTCGACCGTGCGGCGGAACACACGGCACGCGCGATCGCCGTGCTCGAAGCGAATCTGCCGGACAAGCAGGACGAGCTCGCGCTCGCACTCGGCAACGCCGCGACGCTGGACATCCAGCTCGGCGAACTCGATCGTGCCGAACGGCGGCTCGCGCGGGCGCGCGAACTGGCCAATCGCGAGAGCACGGTCTATTACCGCAGCGACCTGTTCCTGCGCCGCACGCTCGCCAAGGTGCTGTTCGCGAAAGGCCGCCGCGACGAAGGCCTGACGCTGCTGCGCGACGCGCTGGCCGACGCGCGCAGGCTCTTGGGCGCGCAGCATCCCGACGTACTCGTGTTCGCGGTCGACTACGGCGGCATCCTGACGCGCGCCGGCCGCCTCGACGACGCCGGCGCCGCCTTCGACGAGGCGCTCGCCGTCGGCAATGCGTCCGCCGGCGACAGCGCGCGCCAGCTGATCGGCGTACGCGCGGCGCGAGCGCGCTGGCTGCTCGCGCGCGACCAGCCGGCCGATGCGGCGAAGGAACTCGAGGCCGTGCTCGCCGAACGCGCGAAGACCCCGCAGCGCGACCGTCGCAGCGCCGCCTACGAACGCGCCGCGCTCGCCTATGTGCGGTGCCGGCTCGGCGAAGCGGAAGCGCCCGCTGCGCTGCGCACGGCGTTGACCGCACCCGAGGCCATCAGCGTCGCGACGCGCCCCGGCGTCGCGGATGATTTCGCGCAGTGGCGTGCGGCGTGTGGATTTTGAGGTGGGAATCGGGAATGGAGAACGGGGAATCGTTCAAGCCGGCGGCGCGCGTCCGCGCTCAAAACGTCCCGCGCCCACATGCAACACGGTAAAGACTCCCTCTCCTCCGAGCTTGCCCGGGGGGAGAGGGCTGGGGGTGAGGGGGAGAAGCTGCCGAGGCGATCACTTTCGGTTGTCGCTGGTCGCCGACTCCGGTATCGCGACAATCAAACAGCTCGCACGCTGGTGTTTCTCCCCCTCACCTACCCTCTCCCCCGGGCAAGCTCGGGGGAGAGGGATCGAAGCGGCATTGTTCTTACGAGTCCCGATTCCCGATTCCCGCCTACGGCACGCACGCCTCACCCGTCCCGTCGACGCACTGCACGCTCGCCGACGGCGTCGCGACGGCGGAGTAGTTCGCAAGCACGCCCTGCTGCGCGCTGGCGTTGACGTAGTTGACGAGACGCAGCGCGATGACGGGCAGGCCGGCCAGGCGCAGCCCTTCGCGCGACGGGCGCAGCGCGATCGGGCCGTTGCCGAAGGTCGGGCGGCCGAGCTTCAGCGTGACCTGCCCGGCCATGTACAGCGGCTCGCCGTTGCCGCCGCCGCAGACCTGGCTCATCGGTCCGTGAAAGCGCGTGCCGAGCAGCGCATCCGGCGGATTGCCGCCGGGCATGGTGACGGCGAGCGCCGTCGCCGGATGGCGCACGCTCGCCTCGCAGCCGCCGAACTGCACGCCGCCGGAGTCGGCGACGATGCCGCCCTCGCGGTCGGTGATGAGCAGCCATTCGCGCTCGATCACCGAGAACGGCGCCTGTGCGTTGTACATCGCGCGAAACGGCGGCAGCGGCGTCGTCGTGCCCGGCGGCAGCAACGCCGGATTCGTATAAAAGCGCTTGGTCGGGAAAACCTGCACGAATGAACTCGTCGCGCCGATGTCGCGGCGCGTGTCGAAGTCGGCCGCGATCTCGCTGGCCGTGAGCACGGCGCTGACCGCGTCGACGGCACGCTCCAGCGGATAGCTCAGTTCGAAGCTGCGGTTGTCGGCGACGACGCGCGCGACCACCGAACGCTCGTCCGGATCGCTGACCGTATCGGCGAGCGTCAGCAGCTGCCGCGCCGACGGTACGAAATGCCGCACGACGCTCGCAGTCGTGCCGCGCGGCGAATCGGCCGGATCGATGCGGAATTCGTCGAGCGGAACGGCCGCGGCGCCGAAGAACGTGCCGGCCGCAACATTGATGACCGCGGCATAGCCGCTGATGCCGCCGCGCGGATTGACGAGATCGCGCAGCGGCTGGTTCGCCCAGTAGCCGCCGGGCGCGGTCCAGGCCGCGGCGAGGCCGGCGCAGTCGCGCGGCACGGCGGCCACGTTGCCGACGTGGCGATCGGTCATCGTGTCGGGCGCGATCGCGGCAATTTCGATCGCCTCGACCCAGCCCTCGCGTTCGCGCGCGGGATCGGCATCGGGCTTGTCGTCGATCCGCAGTTCCTGCAGCCGGCGCCCCGGTTGATTCGGCACGGCGGTCGTCAGCGCCGGGATCACGCAGCTCGCGTCGTCGCTGAGCAGCACCGCGCCGCCGCCTGGCGTGTCCGCGGCGATCGCGCCGCTCCAGCTGTCGCGTCCGGCCAGATAAAGGTTGAACACGAGCGCGGTCTCGCCGATCTGCCCTTCGGCGACGCGCAGCTGCACGACCTTGCCGTGATCGCTGTTGTTCGCGAGCTGCAGCAGGGTCGTGTTGCCCGCTTGAACGTTGTAGTACGGAAAAATCAGCGCCTGCCCTTGATCACGCACGCCGAGTACGACGGCGTGCGCCTGACCCGCGAGCAGCGCGGTCGCGAGCAGCAATCCCTGCTTGATTCGGAACATTCCCGGCCTCCTGACCGCCGCGCGACCGCGCGGCGCGCACGTCGTCTGTGACGGGCGAGGCGCGCAAATCCCCCAGCGCGCGGCGAAACCGGTCAGCCTTCGTCGGGCAGCACGCTCACGAGCACGGTTCCCGGACCCGCATGCGCGGAGATCGCCGCACCCATCGGCACGATTTCCATCGACGCCGGACGCAGCGCGTCGCGCAACGCCGCGGCGACGCGACCGGCTTCGGCCAGATTGTCGCAGTGGCCGATCAGGATGCGCCCGCCGCGCTGCGCCGGCGTCAGGCGGCGCAGTACCCAGCGCGCGAAGCGTTCGGGCAGGTCGGCGCGCAGACGCAGTGCCGAACGCAGATGCAGGCGTCCATCGGCACCGACCGCGGCGATCGGAATCAACCGCAGCCAGCGCGTCAGCGACAGCGTCCAGCGCGGCAGGCGACCGCCGCGGACGACATGGCTGAGGTCGCGCACATAGGCGAACAGCGCGGTCTGCGGCACGAGCGCGGCAATCCGCGTGGCGATTTCCGCACCGGCGAGTCCCTGCGCGGCCAGTTCGGCCGCGCGCTGCGCGAGCAGTCCCTGCGCGCACGAGGCCGTGCGCGAGTCGACCACGGTCACGCGTCCGGCCGCACAGCGTTGCGCGGCGCTCTCGCCGGCCTGCAGCGTGCCGCTGACCGCGCGCGACAGACCGACGTAGACGACCTCGTCGTGATGGCTCAGCAGGAACTCGAACAGGCGCCGGAAGTCGCCCGGCGGCGGCTGCGACGTGCGCGGCAGCGCCGGATTCGTACGCAATTCGTGGAAGAATTCCTTCGGAGACAAAGATACCTTGTCGAGATAGTCCTGCGCGCCGAAATTGAGCCGCACCGGCACGAGATGCAGCGGCAGGCGCTCGAGCGCGTCGTCGGACAGATCGGCCGCCGAATCCGTGACCACGGCGACGCTGAGCCGCGACTGCGTCGCGCGCTGCTGCGCGCGCATGTCGTCGGCCTTGCAGCTGCCGACACGGCCGAAGCGCGCGAGCGCGTCGTAGAGCTGCTGCGGTTCGTCCAGGTGCACGTGCACGCGCAGCTTCTCGCGCGTGCCGGCCAGTACGAGGCTCGAATGATCGAGCGCCTGCAGCGACGCGCGCACGGCGTCGCGGTCGATCGCCTCGGCGCTGAGCACGCATTCGGTGCACCAGCGATGCGTCGCGTCGGGCTCGGGCGCTTCGGCCATGACGCCGGCGTCGCTCTGGAATTCCGCGGCGGCGGCGAGTCCGGCGCGGCCGCGCTGCAGGTAGTCGTCGATGCCGGCCAGCAGCTCGACGAAGCCGAGCGCCCCGGCATCGACGACGCCGGCCTTGCGCAGCGCGGCCAGTTGTTCCGGCGTGCGCGCGAGCGCGTCGCGGCTCGCGGCCACGGCACGCGACCAGGCCGTGCGCAGATCGGTATCGCCGTTGCCGGCTTCCCGCCGCAGCGCGGCGGCGAACGCGGCGATGACGGACAGAATCGTCCCTTCGCGCGGCTCGGCGACCGCACCGCGTGCCTGGCGCGCGCCGATATCGACGGCGTCGGCCAGTTCGTCGAGGCCCAGTCGCGGCCGGTCGGCCAGATGCTCCCCGACGCCCTGCAGGAACTGCGCGAGGATCGCGCCCGAATTGCCGCGCGCACCGTCGATCGCCTCGTCGCCGGCGCGCCGCAGCAGGCTGCCGGCACTGCCCGAACGCCACGGCCGCAGCGCCTGTTCGACGGCGCTCAACGTGAAGGCCAGATTCGACCCGGTATCGCCGTCGGCGACCGGAAACACGTTGATGCGGTTGATCGCGTCACGGCGGGCGAGCACGCGGCGGATGCCGGCCAGCAGTACGCGCTTCAGCGCGACGCCGCCGGGCCGCCAGCCGCGGGGGATCAGATGGAAATCGGCGGGCGCGCTGTTCATGCCCGAGTCTAGCCAGCAGAGCCCGCCCGGCGCGCGCTGCGCTGCAGCGTGAGCGGAGCCACGGTCAATGCCGTGAGCAGCCGACGCAACCAAGCCTCGCCTCGGCGCATCCATGGAACTGTCCGTCGCTGTCCGCTGTGCCCGCAGCGGACAGTCCGGACAACGGTCATGACTTCAAGCCCTTGTTGCGCAAGGCCGGGAAGCTCGGGAAAGGGTTGGCACGAAGCCTGCTGTAGTCGCGCGACCGCGCTGGCGACACCGGCTCAATCGTGCGAGCATGCCGTCCCGCCAGCGAGCCCGTGCCAGCGTTCCGCCATCCCGGAGCCACCGATGCTCACCTTTTCGCGTTCCCTGATCCTGCTGCTGGGCCTTGCGTTCCTGGCCGGCGCCAGCCATGCGGACGAATACCTGCTCGGCAATCCGGCGCCGGGCGGCGTGGCCCTGGCGCAGTCGCGTCAGGACTGCGACATCCAGCCGGGCGGCAACGCACGCGTGATCTATCACGACGGCCAGAGCGCTCCGGTCAGCGTACCGGTCGATGCCCGGGGCACGGTCGGCGAAGAGAATGTGGCGACCGTTCCGGGCGGCGACAACGCACCCTCGTCGTCGCTGCCGTCGGTCGATGCCGTCACCCCGCCGAAGCCGCGCGGCGGCGGCCTGCGCTGGCAGTCGGTGCTGCCCGGCTCGATCAAGTAATTCCGATCAAGCCATCCCGATCGCATAATCCCGACCCGCACGACGACCGCGACCGCGTGGCATCGGCATGCCGACGCGGCATCATAGGCGCGTGATCGATTTCTTCCGGCGCCTGCGCGAGCGCCTGAGTCCGCGCCCCCAACCCATCGACGACGCGACCTGGAACCGGGTCGCATCCGACTGCGCGCTCGTTGCGGCGCTGACGCCGGAGAACGCGGCCCGGCTCCGCGGCCTCTGCGAGCGATTCCTGGCCGACAAGCAGTACGTGCCGCTGGCCGGCGTCGAACTCGACGACTACCGCTGTCTCGTGATCGCCGCGCTCGCCTGCCTGCCCGTACTCGATCTCGGCTATGCACACCTGCGCGGCTGGCGCCGCATCCTCGTCTATCCCGGCGAGTTTCGCGTGCGTCGCGAACATCACGACGAAGACACCGGCGTCGTCACCGAGGGCGACGACGCGCTGATCGGCGAAGCCTGGGAACGCGGTCCGCTCGTGCTGTCCTGGGCCGACATCGAGCAGGACCTCGCCGACCCGCACTCGGGCTTCAACGTCGTCATCCACGAAATCGCGCACAAGCTCGACATGCTCGACGGCGGCAGCGACGGCGTGCCGCCGCTGCCGGCGACGCTGCCGCGCGCCGAATGGATACGCGCATTCCAGCAGGCCTACGACGCGCACTGCACTGCTGTCGACGCGGAACAGGAGACCGCAATCGATCCGTATGCGGCGGAAAGTCCCGACGAGTTCTTCGCCTGTCTCGTCGAGGCCTGGTACTCCGACGAGGCGCTCGTCGCGCGCGAAATGCCGGCGATCGCGGGCCTGCTGCAGCGCCTGTTCCGGCCGGACGCGGCAACGACTGCAATCTGAACGACGCCGCACGGACGGGCGTCGGCCGCACGGGTTTCGGCTACACTGCGGCGGTTTTCTCTGTCGCTTCTGGAGTGGAAGGCATGCGCAGCACCGCGGTTCTGGCTTTGCTCGGATTCGGCCTTCTGGCCTCCTCGTCCGTATCCGCCGACTCGTTC
>CAMLLF010000181.1 GCA_946480705.1 uncultured Lysobacteraceae bacterium
GCGGTGCTCCAGGGGGTGCACGACAACTACGAGACCGACACGTTCCGCGCGCTGGCACGGGCGATCGCGAGCGGCGATTTCGCGGCGTTTCCGGCCAGCGCTGCGCCGAACACGCAGTGGTCGAACTGGCTGCCGAAATGATGCGGTGCAGCCGTGTTTTCGTGTTCCGCACCGTCGGGCTCGCGGTGACAGCGATCGCGCTGGCCGGTCTTTCGGCCTGCGCCGCGCGACCGACTGCGCCGCCGGCCCGCATCGCGATCGTCGACCGGCCGAATGCGATCGATCAGGCGTTCCGCTACGTGCATTGGAACGGCGAGCACTATTCGCCGCGTGCGTTTGCCGACGCGGCGCGGCGGGCCGGGATACGTTTGCTCGAGGCCGACGGGAATCCCGAGCACGCGGCCTGCGCTGAAGCTGCCGCTGCGCAATCCCGGGCCGGCCGATTCGGGACGCGGCGCGCAACCGAGGGAGCCGTCGCTGCAGGCCTGCGAGATCGGCGACAAGGCCGGGCCGGTCGATCCGGCGTATTTCCGCCATCGCCTGTCGCGGCGCGACGGCGGCGTCGTGCTCGACGACGACACGCCCGCGACGGCACGCGCCGTCGTCGCGAAACTGCGCGGCCTGCGTGCGCGCGAACTCGTCGCGGAACCGGTATCGACCGCAGACCTGCTGTGCTTCGACGCGATCGCGCGCGAGGCCGAGCTGCCGCTCAGGACGACGGGCGCGGCCGGCGCACGTCGCGATGCCGGCGTGCGTTCCGGGCAGATGCTGGACGAAGCCTGCGACCGCGTGCGCTGACGCACGATCGCCGGACAAGGCGGTTTTGCGAGTGCGCGCCGCGTCCGCGCCGCTATGCGTCACGGCTGCGCCGGACCCCTATGCTATAGTCGGCCTCCGTCAATTTTCCCTTGTGCAGCAAGCGCTTCCGCGCTGCCAACTCCTACGGTTGCCATGTCCAACGCCGACGAACTGAAGAAAGCCGCTCTCGAGTATCACCGCCTCGCACCTGCCGGAAAGATCAAGGTAACTGCGACCAAGCCGATGTTGACGCAGCGCGATCTCGCGCTGGCCTATTCGCCCGGCGTCGCCGCGGCCTGCGAGGCGATCGTCGAGGATCCGGGCGAAGTCTCGACGGTCACGGCGCGCGGCAATCTCGTCGCAGTCATCACCAACGGCACGGCCGTGCTCGGCCTCGGTCCGATCGGCCCGCTCGCGGCGAAGCCGGTCATGGAAGGCAAGGGCGTACTTTTCCAGAAGTTCGCCGGCATCGACGTATTCGACATCGAGATCAACGAACTCGACCCCGACAAGCTCGTCGACATCATCGCCTCGCTCGAACCCACGTTCGGCGGCATCAATCTCGAAGACATCAAGGCGCCGGAGTGCTTCACGGTCGAGCGCAAACTGCGCGAGCGCGTGAAGATTCCGGTGTTCCACGACGACCAGCACGGCACGGCGATCATCGTCGGCTCGGCCGTCATCAATGCGCTCAAGGTCGTCGGCAAGGACATCGGCAAGGTCAAGCTCGCCGCGTCCGGCGCCGGCGCGGCCGGCATCGCCTGTCTCGACATGCTCGTGCAGCTCGGCGTGAAGTCCGAGAACATCACGGTCGCCGACCGCCTCGGCGTGGTCTATGCGGGCCGTGCCGAGGACATGGACGCGGACAAGGCGCGCTACGCGCGCGACACGAAGGCGCGCACGCTCGGCGAGATCGTCGCCGGCGCCGACATCTTCCTCGGCCTGTCCGCGGGCGGCGTGCTCAAGCCCGAGATGGTCGCGACGATGGCGGACAAGCCGGTCATCCTCGCGCTCGCGAATCCGAATCCGGAAATCCTGCCCGAGCATGCGAAGGCCGTGCGTCCCGACGCGATCATCGCGACCGGCCGCTCGGACTATCCGAACCAGGTCAACAACGCGCTCTGCTTCCCGTACATCTTCCGTGGTGCGCTCGATGTCGGCGCGACGACGATCAACGAAGCGATGAAGGTCGCCTACGTGCACTCGATCGCCGAGCTGGCGCGACGCGAAGTCAGCGACGTCGCCGCGCGCGCCTACGGCGGCAAGCCGCTGTCCTTCGGCGCGGAATACCTGATCCCGCAGCCGTTCGATCCGCGCCTGCTCGTCGAACTCGCGCCGGCCGTCGCGCACGCGGCGACGATCTCCGGCGTCGCCACGCGGCCGATCGCCGATCTCAAGGCCTATCGCGAAAAACTCACGAGCTTCGTGTTCCGCACGGGCCTCATCATGAAGCCCGTGTTCGATCGCGCGAAGGCCGATCCGAAACGCGTGGTCTATGCCGAAGGCGAAGAGGAAACCGTGCTGCGCGCGGTGCAGGTCGTCGTCGACGAAGGTTTCGCGCGGCCGATCCTGATCGGCCGTCCCGAAGTCATCGAGAAGCGCATCGAGCGCATCGGCCTGCGCATCAAGTCCGGTGTGGACTTCGATCTGTGCAACATCAACGACGATCCGCGCTTCAACGACTACTGGCAGCACTACCACCGCATCATGGAACGCCGCGGCGTCACGCCGGCGCTGGCCAAGGCGGTCGTGCGTTCGCGCTCGACCGTGATCGCCGCGCTCATGGTCGAACGCGGCGAGGCCGACGCGATGATCTGCGGCGTCGTCGGCCGCTACGGCAAGAAGCTCAACTACATCCGCGACATCATCGGCTTCGACGCCGGCGTGCAGCAGCCCTCGGCCATGTCGGGGGTGTTCAACGACAAGGGCGTGTTCTTCTTCCTCGACACGCATGTGCAGCATGAACCCTGCGCCGAGGAAATCGCCGAGGCGACTTTGCAGGCGGCGATCCGTCTGAAGCTGTTCGGCATCCATCCGAAGATCGCGCTGCTCTCGCACAGCAATTTCGGCAGCTCCGAATCGGCCTCCGCGGCGAAGATGCGCAAGGTGCTGCAGATCCTGCGCCAGCGCGCGCCGAAGCTCGAAGTCGAAGGCGAGATGCAGGCCGACGCCGCGCTCGTGCCGGAGATCCGCGATCGCCTGTTCCCGAATTCGCAGCTCAGCGGCGCGGCGAACGTGTTCGTGTTCCCGAATCTCGATTCGGCCAACATCAGCTTCAACATGCTGCGCGCGATGACCGACGGCGTCGTGCTCGGCCCCATCCTCATGGGCGTCGCCAAGCCCGCGCACGTGCTGACGCCGTCGGCCACCGTGCGCCGTGTCGTCAACATGACCGCGATCTCGACGGTCGAGGCGCAGATCCGCGGGCAGGGGAAGCACGGCGCGTCGATCGGCGGGTGAAGCCGCGGAATGAGTGAAGAGGATCGAGAAACGAGTGACGGCGAAGGCGCCGCAATTCGTTTCTCACTCCTCGCAGCTCTCCACTCTTCTTACGGCGCCGCCGGGATGACTGCCGGAGAAAAGCGCTACGACAGCTTGCTGCGGATGTTTCCGTGGCAGCGCCGCGGCGATCCGGACTGAGGAAGGTGAGTTCATTCGGGCTGTTGGAGACCGCGAGCGCACCAGCGGGCGTGCTCGCGGTCTCTTCGGATGCTACGGCACGAGCTCCAGCCGGTTCGTTGCTCCGGTCAGATCGCTGTTGAGCGTGATCCACAGATCGCCGGTTTCCTCGCGCAGCGACGGGAAGTAATCGGTATCGAGGGTCAGCGCCACGCCGTTGAGGCGCACGACCGGATAGTCGACGCCGGTGATGTTGCGGATCACGATCACGGGCTTGCGCAGCGTGCCTGCGCCGACGGCGATATTCGCGTCGAGCGCGTTGCCGGCGGCCACGAAGGCCAGTGTGCCGTAGACCGGGTCATAGCCGGCCGGTGCGTAGGTCATCGTGTCGGGGCGATTGATGCCGGCGGGGCCGCTGGTGGCGACGTTGCCGACCGTGGCGGTCACCGTCAGCGACTGCACGGCCTCCTGCTGCGCGACCTGCACGCCGACCGGATCGCTGGTGTGCGTGCCGAGCACGACGTAGGTCGAGTAGCTCTTGCGCGGCCAGCCCGCCGCGGTGGTATTCGGCAGCGGGCCGCCCCAGAACGCCGAGCCATGCGTGTAGTAGCTCGACTGGCCGATGAAGCCGAAATTCGTGCCCCACGCCAGGCGCGTGCTGTTGGTCGGCGTGGTCGGGCCGGCGAAGGAATAGTTGATCGACTGGAACGGCCAGTTGTAGTCGCAGGGCATCAGCGAGGCCGGTGACGTGCAGGCGTTGCCGGCGGCGCTCGTCGTGTTCCAGCGCGACGTGCCGTAGTAGCCGCCGGCGTCCTGCTGCGTGATCGGCTGGGTCTGCACCGTGCCCATGGTCGCATCGACGGCAGTCGTCCACAGTTTCACATAGGGAATCGTGTTCGGCGTGTCCCAGTTCCAGTTGCTCGCGTAGGTGACCGGTGTCGAAACCGTCGTGAACTTGTAGCGGTCCCCCCAGCCGACGCCGGCGATCACGCTGTGCGCGCCTTCGCTCGTGCTGCCGTCGAACAGCAATTCGCCGTAGGGCGCGCGCGAATCCGCTTCGACCGCGTCGGCCGGTACACCGGTCAGATCCCACGAAATTGCCCAGAGCGGGTTGTCGCGGCCGGTCGAGAACATCCAGTCGATCGTGACGGGCACTTGATACAGCGCGTTCGGCACGGCGGCGGTCGTCTTGGCCCAGCGCGGGTAGTTCTGTGTGAAGCGGAAGATCGCATGGTGGCGGCCCTGCCAGACGCGCTCATACGCGCCGGAAAAGCCGTGGCCCAGCGGCGAATCGTCCGAGCCGATACCGTTCGTGCCTTCGCTGCGGTGGCTCACGACATAGCCGAAGCCGCTGGCGCCGGATGTCGACGCGGCGACGACGCGCGTGTCGCCGGCGACCTGGTAGCGGAACTCGCGCAGCTCGCCGCCGTGCGAACCGGTCGGACCGACCTGTCCGTCGTTGTGCGCGAGCACGGCGACGCGCGGTTCGCCGGCGCTGTCGCGCCAGGTGAAGCGGTCGCTGACGAAACCCTGCACGCCGACGCCGCGTTCCTGCAGGAGACCGTTCGGCGCGGGCGGCAGGCCGTCGTCCTCGAAGCTGCTGCGGAAGATCGCATCGGGTGGCGGGGAAAAGCCTTCGGCGAGCACGACGTCGTCGATATAGAGCAGCGGCTGCACGGTTTCCGAGTCGCTCTGGATGTCGACGCGATCGTAGGAACCGGAATAGCCCATCGCGCCGCTCGTCAGCGGCACGACGACTTCACGCCACGCGCCGGCGGCGATGCTGCCGCCCGCGATGTAGGCGTCGAGTTCCGCCTCGGCGACGATCATGCCGTTCTGCTGCAGGAACAGATAAAGCTGCTGCCCGCCGGTCAGGCCGCCGTGCACCCAGAAGCGCAGCACGGGATAGTTGTCGGTCAGGAGATCGGGATCGGTGTAGAACGACACCGCGTTGTACGCGTTCTTGCCGCCGCCGCCGACGAAGCGGATAGACAGCGCGCCGGTATGCGGCTGCTCGGTGCTGTCGAACGTGCTGCCGCCGCCGTAGGAATAGTTTTCGAAGCCGTTCTGCAGGCCCTCGTCGTAGACGACGCGATCGGCCGCCGGCGCGATGCCGCAGCCCAGCAGCATGACGAGACTCATCCACTTGCTCATGACCGTTCCTCCCTGTTTCGAATCTGCCGGTGTCGCGCCGGACGCCTGTCCGGACTCGCCCGGCTGACGCCGCTGAGGTCGCGACGACGGTCGGGATGACACGTGCGCCGCAGCCTAGGAGGTGGCCCGTGAAGGTTGCGAGTTTGTCAAGAACTTGTTTAGCGAGCGTTCCGGTCCGTGACGGACGCGTGTTCGCGACGACTCCCGCGCCGGGGCGTATCAAACGGCCGTTGGCCATACAGCGTGCCCGGGTAAGCCGGTACACTCGGCTCGATGCGTCGCCGCCCGGCGACCCTGCTTCGACAGAACGACAACAGCAAGAACGCCACTCCTCCCCAGGCATACGGCGTTCGTGGAGGGACACCCATGAACATGCTGCAGGACATACTGAACCAGGATCTCGATCCGACCGAAACCCAGGAATGGATCGATGCGCTCCATGCCGTGATCGGCGCCGACGGTCCGGAGCGCGCGCACTATCTGCTCGAACGCATGGTCGATGCGACGCGCCGCGCCGGCGGCCATCTGCCGTTCCAGCCGACGACCGAATACGTCAACACCGTTCCGCCGCAGGCCGAGAAGCGCAACCCGGGGAATGCCGCCATCGAATGGCGCATCCGCTCGCTGATCCGCTGGAATGCGCTCGCGACCGTGGTCCGCGCGAACCGCAAGCCCGGCGAACTCGGCGGACACATTGCGAGCTTCGCCTCGTCGGCGACGCTCTACGACGTCGGCTTCAATCATTTCTGGCGCGCGCCGAGCGAGAACCATCCGGGCGATCTGCTCTACGTGCAAGGCCATTCCTCGCCGGGCATCTATGCGCGCGCGTTCCTCGAAGGCCGCATCGACGAAGCGCAGCTCGACCGCTATCGCATGGAAGTCGACGGCGGCGGCCTGTCGTCGTACCCGCACCCGTGGCTGATGCCGGATTTCTGGCAGACGCCGACCGTGTCGATGGGTCTCGGTCCCATCATGGCGATCTACCAGGCGCGCTTCTGGAAATACCTCGAGCACCGCGACCTGATGCCGGTTACCGACCGCAAGGTCTGGTGCTTCATGGGAGACGGCGAGACCGACGAGCCCGAATCGCTGGGCGCGATCTCGCTGGCCGGACGCGAAAATCTGGACAACCTGATTTTTGTCATCAATTGCAATCTGCAGCGCCTCGATGGTCCGGTGCGCGGCAACGGCAAGATTATCCAGGAACTCGAAGGCGTGTTCCGCGGCGCCGGCTGGAACGTGATCAAGGTGGTCTGGGGTTCGTACTGGGATCCGCTGCTCGCGCGCGACACCAAGGGCCTGCTGCGCAAGCTCATGATGGAAACCGTCGACGGCGAATACCAGGCCTGCAAGGCGTTCGGCGGCGCGTATACGCGCGAGAACTTCTTCGGCAAGTATCCCGAGCTGAAAGAGATGGTCGCCAACCTGTCCGACGAGGACATCTGGCGCCTCAATCGCGGCGGCCACGATCCGCACAAGGTCTATGCGGCCTACGCCGAAGCCGTCAGCAATGCGAACGGCCGTCCGACCGTGATCCTCGCCAAGACCGTCAAGGGCTACGGCATGGGCGGCGCCGGCGAGTCGATGAACATCACGCACCAGCAGAAGAAGATGGACGACGACGCGATCCGCGCGTTCCGCGACCGCTTCAACATTCCGGTGCCCGACGACAAGCTCGCGGACGTGCCGTTCTATCACCCGGGCAAGGACTCGCCCGAAGTGCAGTACATGCTCGAGCGCCGCGCGGCGCTCGGCGGTTCGCTGCCGCAGCGCCGGCAGAAGTCCGCCTCGCTGCCGACGCCGGCGC
>CAMLLF010000182.1 GCA_946480705.1 uncultured Lysobacteraceae bacterium
GGCTTGCCGGGCGAGCCCGTAGGCGCGTTCGACGCCGCCGAACACCGGGGCGCCGAACGTCAGATTGGCGCGGCCGTTCCCCGAGAACGTCGTGGTCGTGGTGGACGACTCGCACGGCGTGGGCGCCTTCGGCTCGTGCTGGCAGGGCGTGAGCGCGATGTACCAGCGGCTCGACGGCACGCCGGCGCGCGTCGACATGGGATACAACTACAGCGGCATCCCGGCGCGGCCCGAAGGCGGCGCCTGGAGCAACGTGACCGATCTGCTGCGCTACGTGCAGATGGAACTCGACGGCGGACGGCTGCCCGACGGCACGCGCTACATCGGTGAAGCGCCGCTGCTCGCGCGGCGCGAGCAGCAGGTCACGCGCGGCGACGATCTCGGCTACGGCATCGGCGTGAAGATCGACCGCAGCACCGGCGCGACGCTGTTGCATCACGGCGGCATCATGGCCGGCTACGTGTCCGACATGATGTGGCTGCCGGAACATCGCGTCGGTGCGGTGATCCTGATCAACGCCGAGGAAGGCACGAGCGTGCGCGGCCTGTTCCGCCGGCGCCTGCTCGAAGTGCTGTTCGACGGCCGCGCCGAAGCGCAGGCCAAGGTCGAGGTGCAGCGGCGCACGCTCGCCGACCGGGCCGCGGCCGATCGCAAACGGCTCGACGTGCCGGCTGATGCCGCAGCGACGCGCGCGCTCGCCTCGCGCTATCGCGAGGCGTCGCTCGGCGACATCGAAATCCGCGTCGCGAACGGCCGCACGCATTTCGACTTCGGCGGCTGGGACAGCGAGGTCGCGACACGCCGCGACGACGACGGCACGCTGTCGTTCGTGACGATCTCGCCGGGCGTGACCGGCTATCCGTTCGTCGTCGGCGAGTCCGGCGGCAAGCGCACGCTCGTGCTGCGCGACGCGCAGCGCGAGTATCGGTTTGTCGAGGTCGATTGAGCGAGTGGCGCGGCGGCGTGATGTCCGGGGCAGCGGGAGGGATGCAGCGGAGCGTGGGAGAGTGAGAAACGAGTACGGGCAGTCCGCAGCAGCGAAAGCCTCGCTGCGGCGTTGGACACGCTTTTCTCACGCCTCTCGCTCCTTCCTCATGCAAGCCCGCGCGCAACGATGGTCCAGCAGGCCGCCGTGAAGCGCACGACCTCGCCGTGAACATGAGGCGCGAACGCCGCGCGCACGGCCTCGACGACGCGCTCGCGCAGTTGCGCATCGGCCTGCTGCAGCACGAGGCCGACCGGACCGAGCCGCGTCATGTAGCGTTCGAGGTCGCTGGCCGGCAGTTCGCAGTCGACGTCGAGCCGCATGATCGCGATCTCGCGCCAGCCGGCGCGTTCGAGGATGCCGGTCACGCGCGTGGCGTCGGCGAACGCGAACTGGCCCGGCGCGTCGGGCTGCCGCTGCGGCAGATTCGGCAGCAGCGGAGCCGCGGCGCGCTCGGCCGCGACCATGAACGGGTTCTCCGCGACGCTGCGCCAGACGATGCCGTGGAACAGCGCGCCGGCCGTCGCAGCCGCGTGCAGGTTCGCGAATGCGCGCACCGGATCGTCGAAGAACATCAGGCCGAAGCGCGACACGATCGCGTCGAACGCCGCCGGCGCGAAGGCGTGCGTCTGTGCGTTCGCACAGACGAAGTCGGCGTTCGCGCGCTGCCCGGCGGCGCGGGCGCGCGCCAGCGCGGTCATCGGTTCGGAGATATCGACACCCGTGCAGTGGCCCGCCGTACCGAGGTGTCGCGCGATCGCGAGCGTGGTCGCGCCGGTGCCGCAGCCCACGTCGAGCACGCGCGTCGCGCCGGCACGCGCGACCGCGTCGACGAGTTCGCGCTGGAACGGCAGGAACAGGCGGTCGAGCGGATCCTGCAGGTCGACCCAGGCCTGGCCGGCAGGGCCGTTCCAGAGCCGCGTCTGCTCGTCGGCAGTCGTGCCGGCGCTCGTGTCGGTGGTATGCATGAGTGGTTCCCGGCTTGCCGGAATGCGGCGGAGACGGCACTCTGCCACTTGAAGTCGACTTGAGGTCAAGCGCATGGGCGAACTCGATATCGTCGAACTCGGCAAACGCAGTGGACTGCCGTCCTCCACCTTGCGCTACTACGAGGAAAAAGGCCTGATCGCGTCGATCGGCCGGCGCGGCCTGCGCCGCGTATTCGACGCCGGCGTGCTCGACCGCCTCGCGCTGATCGCGCTCGGTCGCGCCGCCGGCTTCTCGCTCGACGAAATGGCCGGCCTGTTCGCGCCCGACGGCACGCCGCGCATCGACCGGCAGCTGCTGGTCCGCAAGGCCGACGCGCTCGACGAAACGATCCGGCAACTGCGCGTCATGCGCGACGGCCTGCGCCACGCCGCCGCCTGCCGCGCGGCGAGCCATATGGAATGTCCGACGTTCCGGCGCATTCTGAAGGCGGCGTCGGCCGGCGCGCTGGGGCCGCGGAAGCGGGGGCGGGTAGTGGCCTGAGGGGATGAGGCATGCAGGCGCGGTATCGTCCGCGCAATGAGAGATCGTGCGCACAAAATGCACTGTTGACTATTGCGATCCCGAAGCTGTCGTCACGTCGGGCCGGAGAGCATTGCCATGCCGGAAAGTGAGGGCGAGAAAGCGGCGGTTGCCGCCGAACGGTATTTCGCGTTCGTCGAATCGCTCGATGAATTTCAGGATCGGCCGGACGATGGCGCGGACGTGCCGGCCGAGCCCGACGGCTGGCGCGCGTTGCGCGAGCGCCGCCGCGACGAGGGGCTGGCCGGCCCGAATCACGTCGCCTGGCTCGACTGCGTCGAAGCAGACTATTTCCTCGCGCTGCCGTGGCTCGGCGAGCCGTGCGAGCGCGGCAATTCCGAACATTCCGCGAGACGCCGCGTCCGTCTGCAGGAACTCGATCCCGCCCGACTCGTGGTCGTGGTCGTGCTGCTGGACGATTCACAGCAGGCGGAACTGGCCGATTCGGCATGGCACCGCATTCGGATCGGGGACGGCGCAGGCATACCGGTCATCGTCGCGGATGCATTCGACACGGCGCTCGAAGCCGAGGTGCCGGCACTGCGGCACCTGGAACTGGACGGACCGTGCGGCGACGACGAACTGGGCCTGCTGCTGAGCGCTTTCAGTCTCGACTTCCTCCCCGATGCCGGCTTCGACGAGCGCGGACGCACGCCGCCGGTGCCGCTGCCGATGCCTGCTCCAGCCGGCAGCTTCAGGCCGCTGCAGGCGGTCGGCAGGCCGCACGACGAAAACCGGGAAGGCACGCGAAGCGATGACGATGACGACAACAATCAGGCCACCACGAGTTTGGGAGCGCTTTCGTGAGTGTGCAGAAAGTGGATGTCGGACTCGTCGTCCCGACGGTCGATGACGGGGACGGGTTCCTCCTGTTCGATCCCGATCGCGTCAAGGCGTTGAAGGGATTGCGCGTATTCGACGTCGGCCAGGGGGACTGCATCGGTTTGCGCGACCAGGACGACCGGGTCTTCTGCTACATCGACTACGGCGGCCTCAACGACCACCCCGACAAGGCAAACCCGTCGGACACCGCCGAGCGCCTGCCGGTCGGCAGCGAAAAGCCGGTGTCCATCGTGCTGACGCATTGGGACAAGGACCACTTCTGGTCGGCCAGCAAGAATGCGCAGGCGCGCGATGTGCCGTGGCTCGTGCCGCGCCAGCATGTGTCGCCGCGCACGGCACTATTCGCGAGCGGACTTCGCCGCGCGGCCTGCTGGCCCGAGTCGCTCGGCGATCGCACCGATACGTACTACATAGGGCGCGAATTCGAGCTTCAGATCCGCAAGTGCGGCGCGTTCGACCCCGACAGGCCGGACAAGGACAGAAACCTTTCCGGCCTGGCTGTTACGTTGATCAAGCGCGAACGCGACGGGCGAGACCAGATCATGATTCTGCCGGGCGATTGTCCGTTCGACCGCATACCGCGCCTGCCCGCAGGCAGGATCGTCGGCGTCGTGGCCTATCACCATGGTGCCGGCGCGTACTGGAGTGCGCAGACGACGGGCGTACTTGTAGACGGTGGAAGGCACGTGCGCTGGGTGTATTCGTTCGGGCACAACCGCTACGGTCACCCTCGGCGCGGCAACTACGATGCCGTCTGTGCAGCCTGCAACGCCGAAGCCCGGTCCACGCCGCAGGCCAGAGCGGACGGCGAGTTCGCCCAGGATGTGAGCTGGCACAGCCAGTCCGGGTGGTAGCCGGCCTTCCCGTTCGCCGCCACTCCGATCCCGTTGGCTGCACGATCGCTCAACCGCCGCGGCAATTGCGGCACACTCCGCGCGTGAAAACCCGCCATTTCCTGCTCATCGCCGCGTCGTTCTGGATCCTGTTCGGCGTCGTCACCGGCATCCTCGTGTGGATCAGCATGCTCGATCACGGACATTCCGTGCCGTGGCTGCTGAGTTTTTTCATCATCGTCTGGTCGGCCTGGATCGTGCCGACCTACGTGATCCTGCGGCTGACGCGGCGGTTTCCGGACCACGGATTCCCCGCGCGCGTGATCGCGATCCATGTCGTGGCGGCCAATGTCATCGCCGTGCTGCACTCGCTGTTCGAGATCGCCGTCATGCTCTGGATGCGGCCCTACGACCGGATGACCTCGACCTGGGCCGAGCTCGATCTGACCACCTTCCTGTTCGCGCACGTGCCGCTGAACTGGATCCTCTATTGCCTGATCCTCGGCAGCGTCCTCGCGTTCGAGTACTACCAGCGCTACCACGAGCGCGCGCTGCGCGCCGCGCAGCTCGAACGCTCGCTGGGCGATGCGAAGCTGCACGCGCTCGAGCTGCAGCTGCGGCCGCATTTCCTGTTCAACACGCTCAATGCGATTGCCGGTCTCGTACGCAGCCAGCGCAACGACCAGGCGGTTACGATGATCGCCGGGCTCGCCGACCTGCTGCGCTATTCGCTCGACCAGGCCGAGCGCCAGCGCGTGCCGCTGGCCGAGGAAATCACGATGCTCGAGCGCTATCTCGACATCGAGATGGTGCGCTTCTCCGACCGGCTGACCTGCACGATCGCGATCGACGCGGAGGCGGGCCGCGCGCTCGTGCCGAACCTGATCCTGCAGCCGCTCGCCGAGAACGCGGCGCGTCACGGCATTGCGAAGCTCGCGGGGCCCGGCAGCGTGTCGATCGAGGCCAGCCGCGCCGGCGAGCGTCTGCAGCTGCGCATCCGCAACAGCGGCACGCTCGCGTCCGACATCGTCGAAGGCATCGGCATCCGCAATACCCGCGAACGCCTGCGCGCGCTGTACGGCGAGTCGGCCGCGTTCCGCCTCGCCGCAGTCGACGGCGGCGTGCTCGCGACGCTCGATCTGCCCTGGGAAACCGCGCGGTGAGCGCGGCCGGGACGACGCGTCTCAAGGTGCTGATCGTCGACGACGAGCCGCTCGCGCGCGCGAACGTCGAGGCGCTGCTGGGCGGCGATCCGGAGATCGAGGTCGTCGGCCAGGCCAGCGGCGTCGACGCCGTCGCGCTGGTTGCGCGGCTGCGCCCGGACATTGTCTTTCTCGACATCCAGATGCCCGAAGTCGACGGCTTCGCGCTGCTCGAACTCATCGGCGCCGACGCCGTGCCGGCCATCGTGTTCGTCACGGCCTACGACCGCTACGCACTGCGCGCGTTCGACGTGCACGCGCTCGACTATCTGCTCAAGCCTTTCAGCGACGCGCGCTTCGCGAGCGCGCTCGCGCGCGCCAAGACGCAGGCGCGCACGCACCGGCGCGGCGAACTCGACGCGCGCATCGCCGAACTCCTGCGCGCGCAGCAGTCGCCGCGCACGCGCTTTCTCGTACCGGCGCGCGACAAGACCGTCGTCGTCGAGGCCGGCCAGGTCGACTGGATCGAGGCGGCCGACTACTACATCTGCCTGCACTGCGGCGGCACGAGCCATCTGCTGCGCGACACCATGGACGAGATCGAGCGCCAGCTCGATCCGCAGCTGTTCTTCCGCGTACACCGCTCGGCGATCGTCAATCTCGCGCGCGTGCGCGAGATCCATCCGCTGTTTCGCGGCGACTGCGAGCTGAAGCTCGCCGACGGCACGACCGTGCGCCTGAGCCGCAACCGCCGGCGCGAGTTCGAGGCGCGCTTCGCGCAGCTCGGCGTGCGCCGTTGAGCAGGGAAGGGGAACAGGGAGTCGAGATCGGGAAACGTCAATCGGGAATCGTCAGAGCGACTTCCACTTCCGCCCTACGATTCCCGTTCGCTGCATCGCGGTTCCCGTCCGCTGCCAATCGCTGTCGCCGACCGCGCGCCGGACGCATCCTGGCCTCCTCGTCACGGGAGGTCTGTCATGTCGCCGAATCGATTGCTGCACATCTGCTTTTCTATCCTTCTGGGCGCCGCGGCCACGCAGGCCGCTGCCGATCCGCGCGACGAACTGCTCGTCGACGCGGCCTGGCTCGCCGCGCACCTGGACGACGCGAACCTCGTGCTGCTGCATGTCGGCGACGACGGCGAATACAAAAAGTCGCACATCCCCGGCGCGCGCTTCGTCACGCTGGACGACATCTCGGTGTCGGAACACACGCGCGAGGGACGCATGCTCGAAATGCCGTCCGACGACGACCTGCGCGCGCGCCTGCAGAAGCTCGGCATCTCCGACGATTCGCGCATCGTCGTCTACTACGGCAAGGACTGGGTCAGCCCGAGCACGCGCGTCGTGTTCACGCTGCAGTACGCCGGACTCGGCGCGCGCACGAGCCTGCTCGACGGCGGCATGGGCGCCTGGGTGAAGCAGGGCGGTGCAGTGACGCGCGACGTGCCTGCAGCGAAGACCGGCGCGCTGGCCGCGCTGAAGACACTGCCGCTGGTCGTCGAGGCGGACTATGTGCGCAGCCATCTCGATGCGCCGGGCATCGCCGTCGTCGACGGCCGCGCCGCGGTGTTCTACGACGGCACGGATATCGGCGGCGCGCATGGCCACACGCATTTCAAGGGGCACATCAAGGGCGCGCGCAGCATTCCGTTCACGAGCGTGACCGGCGACGACCTGCGCTGGCGCTCGACGGCCGAGCTGAAGACGCTGTTCGAGCAGGCCGGCGTGAAACCCGGAGATACGGTGGTCGGCTACTGCCACGTCGGTCAGCAGGCGACGGCGATGCTGTTCGCGGCGCGTCTGCTCGGGCATCCGGTCAAACTCTACGACGGCTCGTTCCAGGACTGGTCGCACGACACGAACAATCCGGCCGAAAGCCGCGGCGCGCGGAGCACGCCGTGAACCCCGCGCGCACGCCGCGCGATTACGCCGACCCCTACCTCGCGGGCGCCGCGCTCGGGCTCGTGCTGCTCGCGGCGTTCGTGCTCGTCGGCCGCGGCCTCGGCGCATCGGGCGCGTTCGCGAGCACTGCGGCCGGTGCGGTCGCACTGGTCGCG
>CAMLLF010000183.1 GCA_946480705.1 uncultured Lysobacteraceae bacterium
ACCAGAAGTGGCATCAGATCACGCCGGACCAGGTGCCGGCCGCGTCGGGCGTAATGGACTTCGAAGCCGCGGCGCTCAAGCGCGACGGCGCGCTCTGCCTCGTCGGCGTGCCCGAGCATCCGCATCCGGCGCCGAACATCGCGCCGCTGATCTTCGGCCGCCGCGCGATCGCGGGTTCGCTGATCGGCGGTATCGCGGAAACGCAGGCGATGCTCGACTTCTGCGCCGAGCACGGCATCGTGTCGGACATCGAGCTGATTGCGGCGCGGGAAATCAACGACGCCTACGAGCGGATGCTGCGCAGCGATGTGAAGTATCGATTCGTCATCGACGCCGCCACGATGGGGGCGGAATAGGCGCGACGGTTCCGGCGCCGGACCGGTCGGGGACGGGTCACGTGCGGACAACGCTTCGCGCTGCGTGGAACCCAGTCGGTAGCGCAAGGCGCGCGGCGCCAACGGGTCTCGGTTTCTGCACTATGATGGTGCACTCGCCCCATCCGGCAGCAATCCGTGGATCTCGCCTCGCTCTGGCCCCAGCTCAGCACCGCCGCCGCGTGTCTCGACGCGCAGCAGCTGTTGCAGGCGCCGAACCCGGCCTTGTGCGAACTGCTTGGCCTCGGTTCGCGGCGGCTCGAAGGGATGACGCTCGCCGCGCTCGCGCCGGACCGGCCGGAACTCGTCGACGCGTTTCGTCGCGTGTTGAGCGAGCAGCGGGTCGTACAGTTGCGCGACTTCGCGCTGACCGCGGCGGCGGGAACGACGATCGCGGTCGATCTGACGATGAGCCCGCTCGCGGCCGGCGGGGTGCTGCTCGAAGTGCACGCGCTCGCGCCGGCGATCGGCGAGTCGACGGCGCACCTGTCCGAGTCGCTGCGCGGCTTCGCGCATGAGGTGAAGAATCCGCTCGCGGGCCTGCGCGGCGCGGCGCAGCTGATCGCGCGGCGCGTTGCCGACGACGGCGTGAAGGAGCTGGCCGGTCTCGTGATTGCCGAGGCGGACCGCCTCGCGCAGCTGGCGAACCGGTTGCTGCAAGGCTCGGCGAGCCGGGTTTTCGGCCCGGTGAACATCCACGAGGTGCTCGAACGGATCGCGGTGCTGCTGGCGTCGCAGGGGCAGGCCGCGGTGGTTCGCGATTTCGATCCGAGCCTGCCGGCGCTGCCCGGCGACACGGATCGGTTGCTGCAACTGTTCCTCAATCTCGGGCGCAACGCGCTCGAGGCCGGCGCCGATCGCGTCGTGCTGCGCAGCCGCGCCGAGCATTCGGCGCGCATCAACGATCGCATCGTGAAGCTCGCGCTGCGCGTCGACGTCGTCGACAACGGCTCGGGCGTACCGTCCGAACTCGCCGACAGCCTGTTCCTGCCGATGGTCAGCGGCCGTGCCGACGGCAGCGGCCTCGGCTTGGCGCTGTGCCGCGAAATCGCCGCCGAGCACGGCGGCGCGCTGAACTATCGCAGCCGCGGCGGTGAAACCGCCTTCAGCCTGCTGCTTCCCTACGGAGATTCCCATGCCTGAGACCGCGCTGGTCTGGCTCGTCGACGACGACCGCGGCGTCCGGTTCGTGCTGGCCGCGGCGCTGCGCGACGCAGGCCTGCAGGTGACGGAATTCGAGGATGCCGAAAGCGTACTTTCGCGCATCTCCGAACAAGTACCGGATTTGCTGTTTACCGATGTGCGCATGAGCGGGCAGGGCGGCCTGAAGCTGCTCGAGCGGTTGCACGCGCATTACGCGCAGGTGCCGGTCATCGTCATGAGCGCGTATACCGATGTCGCCACGACGGCCGCCGCGTACAAGCACGGTGCGTTCGACTATCTGCCCAAGCCGTTCGACCTCGACCAGGCTGTCGCCGCGGCGCAGCGCGCGCTCGCGCAGCGACGCAGCCAGCCCGCAGCGCCGGCGCCGGCGCGCTCGGCCCCGCGCGAGACCGAGCTCATCGGACGCTCGCCGGCGATGCGCGAGGTGTTCCGCGCGATCGGCCGCGTTGCGGCGAGCGGGCTCAATGTCCTGATCACCGGCGAGACCGGCACCGGCAAGGAGCTCGTCGCGCGTGCGCTGCATACGCACAGCGCGCGCGCGCTGCGGTCGTTCGTCGCGCTGAACACGGCGGCGATTCCGTCGGAGCTGCTCGAGTCCGAACTGTTCGGCCACGAGATGGGCGCGTTCACCGGCGCGACGCGGCGTCATGCGGGCCGTTTCGAACAGGCCGACGGCGGCACCTTGTTTCTCGACGAGATCGGCGACATGCCGCTCTTACTGCAGACGCGGCTGCTGCGCGTGCTCGCCGAAGGCGAGTTCTATCGCGTCGGCGGCCGCGAACTGATCCGCGCGGACGTGCGCGTGATCGCGGCGACGCATCAGGATCTCGACGGCAAGGTCGCGCGCGGCGAGTTTCGTGCCGACCTGCTGCATCGCCTCGACGTCGTACGCGTCCATCTGCCGAGCCTGCGCGAACGGCGCGAGGACGTCGCGCTGCTCGCCGAGCACTTCCTCGCGCGCGCCGCGGAAGAACTGAAGGTCGGCGCAAAGCGCTGGTCGCCGAAGGCGCTCGCGGCGATGGAGCAATTCGACTGGCCGGGCAACGTGCGTCAGCTCGAGAATCTGTGCCGGCGCCTCGCGGTGATGGCGGCCGGACGCGAAGTCCGCGCCGAGGATCTGCCGTTCGCGCAGGCGACGCCGGTGGCGGCGGTCGAGGCGGACTGGGTCGGTGCGCTGCGGCGCTGGGCCGAACAGGAACTCGCCGCGGGTCATGCCGATCTGCACGGGCGGGCTTGCGCGGAGCTCGAACGCGTGCTGCTGGCTGCAGCCTTGAGCGCCTGCGGCGGACATCGCCAGCAGGCCGCACTGGCGCTCGGTCTCGGCCGCAACACGCTGACGCGCAAGCTCGGCAGCTCGCGGAGCCGCTCGCGTTGACGGCTCCCGCCGCCGGCCGTCCGCCGCCGCGCGTTATGCTTTGCCGCTATGGGCGGCCGCTGGCCGCCCTTTTCATTGCGCGACGACGCGTGCGTCGTCGCCGGCACCGACGCAACCCGAGCCTGCCCGCATGACCGAGATTCGCATCCGAGCCGCCACGCGCGGCGACATCGCCTTCCTCGTCGACGCGAACGCCGCGATGGCGCTCGAAACCGAGGACAAGCCGCTCGATCGCGAGCGCCTCACGCGCGGGGTGACGTCGGTATTCGCCGATGCGCGCCGCGGCTTCTATCGGATTGCCGAGCACGAGGGCCGGCCGGTCGGCTGCCTGCTCGTCACGTACGAATGGAGCGACTGGCGCGATGGCGACTGGTGGTGGATCCAGAGCGTCTACGTGATGCCAGACGCGCGGCGTCTCGGCGTGTTCCGGGCGATGTATGCGCAGGTCGAGGCCGATGCGCGCGCGACCGCCGGCGTGATCGGCCTGCGACTCTATGTCGAATGGGAGAACGAGCGCGCGCAGCGCACGTATGCGGCGCTCGGCATGACGCAGGAGCACTACCACATGTTTGCGCGGCCGTTCGTGGCGTTGACGTAAGGAAGCGTCACGAAAACCGGCCTGCTTTTCGCCCTTCGCGGGAAAGGGCTTGGCTCACGCGTTTTTTTGAGACGGCCTGCGAGGCCGTGACAAACCGGCAGGTCGCCGATCGCCTCGCCGGCAGGCTTCAGCGCCGCCCGACCATGACGAACTGCAGGAACTCCGCGCGCGTGCGCGCGTCTTCGCGGAATACACCGAGCATCTGGCTCGTCGTCATCGACACGCCGGTCTTGTGCACGCCGCGCGTCGTCATGCATTGATGCGCCGCTTCGATGACCACGCCGACGCCGCGCGGCCTGAGGACGTCCTCGATGCAGTGCGCGATCTGCGCGGTCATCTTTTCCTGCACCTGGAAGCGGCGCGCGAAGCCTTCGACGACACGGGCGAGCTTGGAAATGCCGACGACCTTGTCGGTCGGCAGATAGCCGACGTGAGCGCGCCCGATGATCGGCGCCATGTGATGTTCGCAATGCGATTCGAACTCGATGTCGCGCAGCACGATGAGTTCGTCGTAGCCGGCGACTTCCTCGAACGTGCGGCGAAGGTACTCGGCCGGATCGTCGGCGTAGCCCGAGAACCAGTCGCGGTAGGCGTCGACGACGCGGCGCGGCGTGTCGATGAGACCTTCGCGCTGCGGGTCTTCGCCGGCCCAGCGCAACAGCGTGCGGATGGCGGCTTCGGCCTCGGCGCGGTCGACGGGCTTGGAGGAATCGTCAGTCATGGGGGTGATCCGCAACGGCAACGGAACCGCGATTGTAGGCCGGAACGCGCGAAACGCGGGTCAACGCAGGCTGCGCGATTCGAATTCGCGCGTCAGTTCGCGCATCGTGTCGATGACGATGTCGCCGTTCGCCGGTTTTCCGAGCATGGCCATGCGCGCGCGCAACGCCATTGTCAGCGCGCGCAGCGGCTGCGCGTTGGCCTGCTTGGCGCCGGAGAACGCAGTGCGGCCGAGATCCGAATTGAAACGGTGCAGCTCGAAGAAGAAGCGCTCCTGTCCGTCGGTCAGGAAACCGAACACGGGCAGCGCCGACGCCGGATCGTCGGTCGCGCGATGGCAGCGCATTTCGCGTTCCTGGCACAGGCGCATGCCGGTTTCGACGAAGCGCGCGAACGGCTCGGCGACGTTCGCGGTATCGAGATCGGCCGCAATCAGCGCGAGGTCGAGGGCATGGCGCAGCGCCGGGTCGTCGCGCCATCCGGGCGCGTGCTTGTCGAGCTTGGCGTCGAGCTTCGAGGCCAGCGCGCCGCCGCTCTGCACGAGGTCGACCGAGTTGTATTCCCAGTCCTGCGCCGGCGGCCGTGCGTCGAATGTGGAGCCGGCAATCGTGAGTTCGAGCCCGGTATAGAACGCCGCATCGCGCCGGCGGTCGAAGCCGGTCAGGTCGAGTATGCGGAAGCTCTCTTCGATGCTCGCGCGCTCGTTGCTGCCGACGCCGGCGCTGTACATCGCGGGTTCGCGCTGACGCAGGTCGTGGCACGCGGCGAACAGGCCGAGCAGCAGCCAGTCGTCGAGGCCGAGCGCCTGCACGCCGACGTGTTCCATCAGCCGCGCGATGCGGCTGTCGAAAATTTCCAGAATGTGGTGTTCGTTGTGGTACGCGTGGAAATCCTCGCCCCAGCTGCCGTGGCGCAGCGCGAGCCGCGCATAGGCGAGTTCGACGGCGGCATCGGCACGGTCGATGCGCTCGACGTCGCCGGCTGACGTGATCGGCGCGAGCGCCTGGCGGCGCCGCGCGAGCGCGGCGGCGAGGCCCGGCGCGAGCGAAGCCAGCAGACGCCGCGCCTGGGCCACGTCCGCAACGGAGCGTTCGGCAGCGTCTTCGGCAAACTCGCGTGGAAACGGCAGGATCACGTGCGGCCAGGCCCTCCACCAGGCGGACTGCAGTATATGTCAGCGCCGTATCGGCGCCAGATGCGCAGCGGGCCGCGTTCGCGTTCAGAGCCAGCCGCGCTGCGCCATCGAAACCGGCTGCGAGCCCGTGCCGACGACGAAGTGGTCGAGCACGCGCACGCCGACGAGGCCGAGCGCCTCGCGCAGTTCGTGCGTAATCGACCGATCCGACTCGCTGGGTTCCGCCACGCCCGACGGATGGTTGTGCGCAAAAATCACCGCGGCCGCATTGTGGCGCAGGCAGGCGCGCACGACCTCGCGCGGATGCACGGCCGTGCCGTCGATCGTGCCGCGGAAGAGTTCCTCGAAGGCGATGACGCGGTGGCGATTGTCGAGGAACACGACCGCGAAGACTTCGTACGGATAGGCGCTCATGCGCGTGTGCAGGAAGCCGGCCGAGTCGAGCGGCGTGCGCAGCGTATCGCTGCGCTTGAGCTCTTCGCCGCCGCAGCGCCGCGCGACTTCGAGCACCGCCTGCAGCCGGCACGACTTGGCCGCGCCAAGACCGCGGACCGACGGTAGCGGTTCGCTGCGGACGAGCAGCGCGCGCAGGCCGCCGGCCGCGGTAATTAGCCGCCGGCCGAGATCGACCGCGGTCTGGCCGCGGCTGCCGCTGCCGAGAAAGATCGCGAGCAGCTCCGCGTCCGACAATGCGCTTGCGCCCTGCGCGAGCAGCTTCTCGCGCGGACGTTCCTCGATGGGCCAATGACTGATGTTCATGAGACTCCTGCCGGCTTCCATGCCGCTGCCAGATTACGCGGCAGTGACGCGGTTCGCGCGCGTCCGGAGCGGGCTTTCCCGTAAGCTATCCGCGGATAAACCGGTGGGAAATTTCCGATGGCGTCGACAGGGTTGGCCGGCAGGCGGGTGCTGCTGGGCGTGACAGGCGGGATTGCCGCGTACAAGGCGGCCGAGCTGGTGCGGCGGCTCGGCGATGCGGGCGCGCAGGTGCGCGTCGCGATGACCGAGAACGCCGCCCGCTTCGTGACGCCGCTGACGTTCCAGGCACTGTCCGGCAATCCGGTCCGGCTGAGCCTCTGGGACGAACATGCCGAAGCCGCGATGGGGCACATCGAGCTCGCGCGCTGGGCCGAGGACATCCTGATCGCGCCGGCCAGCGCCGACTTTCTCGCCCGGCTCGCCCACGGCCTCGCCGACGACCTGCTGACGACGCTGTGCCTCGCGAGCGCGGCACCGGTTCACGTGGCGCCGGCGATGAACCAGCAGATGTGGGCCAATGCGGCCACGCAGGCCAATCTCGCGCTGCTGCGTTCGCGCGGTGTCGGCGTGTTCGGGCCGGCCGCCGGCTCGCAGGCCTGCGGCGAAGTCGGTTCGGGCCGGCTGCTCGAACCGAACGAACTCGTCGAAGCGCTCGCGAATACGCATCGCCCGCAGACGCTCGCCGGACGCCGCGTGCTGATCAGCGCCGGCCCGACCTACGAAGACATCGATCCGGTGCGCTTCCTCGGCAACCGCAGCTCGGGCCGCATGGGCTTCGCGATCGCGGCGGCAGCGGTCGAAGCCGGCGCCGACGTGACGCTCGTCGCCGGCCCGGTGCATCTGCCGACGCCGGCCGGTGCACAGCGCATCGACGTGCGCAGCGCGCGAGAGATGCACGCCGCCGTGATGCGCGCTGCGGAATCGGCCGACGTCTACGTCGCCGCGGCGGCGGTCGGTGATTTCCGGCCGCAGGAAATCGCGGCGCACAAGATCAAGAAACGCGGCGACGGCGGCATGACGCTGGAACTCACGCAGAATCCCGACATCCTGGCCGACCTCGCGGCGCTGCCGCGACGCCCGCTGCTCGTCGGCTTCGCCGCGGAAACCGAGCATGTCGAAGCGCATGCGCGCGCGAAGCTCGAGCGCAAGGGGCTCGACGCGGTCGTCGTCAACGACATCGCCCAGCCCGGAATCGGCTTCGACGCGACCGACAACGAGGTCACGATCGTCACC
>CAMLLF010000184.1 GCA_946480705.1 uncultured Lysobacteraceae bacterium
TGATGATCCTGACGCTAGCTGCGATACCGTTGCTGCTGACGTTCCGCCGGCCGGACCGTGAGGCTGCGCCGGCACCGGCCGCTGCTGCCGATCACTGATTCACTCCTCCGCCACGCGGGCGGCGTAGCATGGTCGCGATCTGGCGGCCTCCGCCATGAAAATCGCAGCCGCGCCGCTCCGGCGAGCGCGGCCACCGTCGCCTGCCGTTCCTGCACGCGACGGACAAGGAAGCTCACGATGCTCAAGCGTTACCTGCCATTGCCGTTCGTTGTCGCCTGCTGTCTGCTCGCCGCCTGCAGCGGCGACGATCCGTCGAAGAAGGCGCCGCAGGCCGCACCGGCGAAAGTCACGGCGCAGGCCGTCGAGAGCAAGCCCTGGTCCGACGTCATCGAGGCGCTCGGCACGGCGCAGGCCAACGAATCGATCACGCTGACCGCGAAGATCACCGAAACGGTGCGCCGCGTGAATTTCGCCGACGGCCAGGCCGTGTCGGCCGGCGACGTGCTCGTGGAACTCACGTCGAGCCAGCAGGCCGCGCAGCTCAAGGACGCGCAGGCCATGGCCGGCGACGCCGACCGGCAGTACCGGCGCCAGCAGGACCTCGTCAAACAGGGCACGGTGTCCAAGGCGCTGTTCGACACCGCGACCGCGACGCGCGATTCGAACCACGCCAAGGTCGACGCGATCCGCGCGCAGCTGTCCGACCGCGTCATCACCGCGCCGTTTTCCGGCGTGCTCGGCCTGCGCCGCGTGAGTCCGGGCACGCTCGTGACGCCGGGCACCGAGATCACGACGCTCGACGACATCGACCTGATCAAGCTCGACTTCTCCGTGCCGGAAACGCAGCTCGGCGCGCTCGCCGTCGGCCAGGAAGTGCAGGCGCGCACGGCCGCGTGGCCGGATCGGCAGTGGCGCGGCAAGGTCACCTCGATCGATTCGCGCGTCGACACCGCGTCGCGCTCGGTGCTCGTGCGCGCCGAGATCGAAAACAAGGAACGCGTGCTGCGTCCGGGCATGCTGCTGACGGTAGACGTGTTCCGCGCGCCGCGCGACGCGCTCGTGCTGCCGGAAATCGCGCTCATGCAGATCGGCGCCGATTCGTTCGTGTTCCGCGTGAAGGCCGACAGCACGGTCGAGCAGGTGCGCATCGTGCCGGGCGCACGCCGCCGCGGCGAGATCGAGATCCGCGAAGGACTGCTCGCCGGCGACCGCGTCGTCATCGACGGCACCGTGAAGCTGCGCAGCGGCGCGAAGGTCGCGGTCGAGGAACGCGTCGCCGCGACGACTTCATCGGCCGCGTCGAACTGAGGAGGCGCCCATGCTGCTGTCGGACGTCTCGGTCAAGCGCCCCGTCTTCGCGACCGTCCTGTCGCTGATCCTGCTCGTGCTCGGCCTGATCGCGTTCACGCGGCTGCCGCTGCGCGAACTGCCGAACATCGATCCGCCGATCGTCTCGATCGACACCACGTATACCGGCGCATCGGCGGCCGTCGTCGAGACGCGCGTGACCCAGGTGCTCGAAGATGCCGTCGCCGGCATCGAAGGCGTCGAGAGCGTGCAGTCCTCCAGCCGCAACGGCCGCTCCAGCATCACGATGGAGTTCACGCTGAACCGCGACATCGAAGGCGCGGCGAACGACGTGCGCGACGCCGTCGCGCGCGCCTCGGACCGGCTGCCCGAGGAAATCGATCCGCCGCAGGTCGCGAAAGTCGAGGGCGATGCCGACGTCATCATCTGGCTGAACCTCAGCTCGCCCAATCTCGACCAGCTCGCGCTCACCGACTACGCGGACCGCTACATCGTCGACCGGCTGTCGTCGATCGACGGCGTCGCGCAGGTCAACTTCGCCGGCGGCCAGCGCTATGCGATGCGCATCTGGCTCGACCGCAAGGCGCTCGCCGCGCGCAACCTCACCGCGAACGACGTCGAGAACGCGCTGCGCCGCGAGAACGTCGAGCTGCCGGCCGGACGCATCGAATCGGATACGCGCGACTTCACGCTGCGCGTGTCGCGCGACTACCGCACGCCGGAAGATTTCGGCGAGCTCGCCGTGGCCAAGGCCGACGACGGCCACGTCACGCGCCTGGCCGAAATCGCGAAAGTCGAGCGCGCCGCCGAAGAGCGCCGCGCGTACTTCCGCGGCAACGGCAAGCCGATGGTCGGCCTCGGCATCGTCAAGACCTCGACCGCGAACAGCCTCGACGTCGCCGATCGCGTCAAGACGGAATTGGCCCGCGTGCAGCAGTCGCTGCCCGACGGCATGACGATCGGCGTCAGCTACGACTCGACCGTCTTCATCGACGCGGCCGTGCACCAGGTCTACAAGACGCTCGGCGAGGCCGTGCTGCTCGTGCTCGTCGTGATCTTCCTGTTCCTCGGCAGCGTGCGTGCGGCGCTGATTCCGGCCGTGACCGTGCCGGTCTGCGTGATCGCCGCGTTTCTCGGGCTCTACGCGTTCGGTTTCTCGATCAACCTGCTGACCCTGCTCGCGCTCGTGCTGTCGATCGGCCTCGTCGTCGACGACGCGATCGTCGTGCTGGAGAACTGCCAGCGCCGCGTCGATCTCGGCGAGCCGCCGCTGATCGCCGCGTATCGCGGCGCGCGCCAAGTCGCCTTCGCGGTGATCGCGACGACCGCCGTGCTGATCGCCGTGTTCCTGCCGATCGCTTTCATGGAAGGCAACAACGGCCGGCTGTTCCGTGAGCTCGCCGTCGCGGTCGCCGGCGCGGTCGCGATCTCGGCGTTCGTCGCGCTGACGCTGACGCCGATGATGTGTTCGCGCCTGCTGCGCGCGCACAAGCACGAGAAGGGCTTCGTCGCGTGGACCGAGCGGCAGCTCGACCGCGTCAGCAACGGATATCGCCGTGCGCTCGAAGCGACCGTCGTGCATCCGCTGCTCGTCGGCGCTGCGCTGCTCGTCGCCGTCGCCGCGATCGGCCTGCTGTTCGTGCGCGTGCCGAAGGAGCTCGCGCCGCCGGAAGACCGCGGCGTGTTCTTCGCCCAGGTACTCGGTCCCGAGGGTGCGGGCTTCGACTACACCGTGCAGCAGATGCACGAAGTGGAAAAGCGGCTGCTGTCGCTGTCCGGCGACGGCAAGCCGGTGTTCCGCATCAATGCGCGCGTCCCCGGCGGCTGGGGCCGCAGCGAGGAAATGCACACGGGCCAGTCGACCGTGCTGCTCAAGCCCTGGGACGAGCGCAGCAAGACCACGGCGGAGGTCGTCGACGAGGCGCGCGCGCTGCTGTCGGACATTCCGGGCGTCCGCGCGATTCCGCAGGTGCGACAGGGCCTCGTGCGTTCGGGCGGGCAGCCGCTGCAGATGGTGCTCGGCGGACCGAACTACGAAGAACTCGTCGAGTGGCGCGATCGCATGCTCAAACGCATGGAAGCGAATCCGCAGCTGTTCGCCGCCGATTCCGACTACAAGGAAACGCGCCCGCAAATGCGCGTGAGCATCGACCGCGCGCGCGCGGCCGACATCGGCGTGTCGGTCGACGACATCGGCCGCACGCTCGAGACCATGATGGGCTCGCGCCGCGTGACGACGTTCGTCGACGGCGGCGAGGAATACGACGTGATCCTGCAGGCGCAGGACACGGATCGGCGCAGTCCGACCGACCTGACCAATCTCTACGTGCGTTCGCGCGCCGGGCAGCTGATTCCGCTCGCGAACCTCGTGACCCTGAGCGAACTCGCCGAACCCGGTACGCTGAACCGTTTCAACCGCCTGCGCGCCGTCACGCTGTCGGCCGGACTCGCGCCCGGCTACACGCTCGGCGAGGCGCTCGACTGGATGCGCCAGGTCGCCACCGAGGAGCTGCCGGAGACCGCGCAGATCGACTACAAGGGCGAGTCGCGCGAATTCCGCAAGGCCGGCGGCGCAGTCGCGTTCACGTTCGCGATGGCGCTCCTGATCGTGTTCCTCGTGCTCGCCGCGCAGTTCGAGAGCTTCGTGCATCCGCTCGTGATCATGCTGACCGTGCCGCTCGCGGTGCTCGGCGCGCTGCTCGGACTCTGGCTCTGGGGATCGAGCCTGAATCTCTTCAGCCAGATCGGCATCGTCATGCTCGTCGGCCTCGCGGCGAAGAACGGGATCCTCATCGTCGAATTCGCGAACCAGCTGCGCGATCAGGGCCGCTCGATCCGCGATGCGATCCTCGATGCGTCGGCCGTGCGCCTGCGCCCGATCCTGATGACGTCGATCGCGACGATCACCGGCGCCGTGCCGCTCGTGCTCGCGAGCGGCGCGGGCGCGGCGAGCCGCGTGACGATCGGTGTCGTCGTCGTGTTCGGCGTGACCTTGTCGACGCTGCTGTCGCTGTTCGTCGTGCCGGCGTTCTATCTGCTGCTCGCGCGCTTCACGCGCTCGCCCGAAACCGTCGCGCGCGAAATCGAGACGCAGGAACACGCGCATCCCGACGCGGAAACCGCCTGAGCGGCCGCCGCGCTATGCTCGGCGGCATCACGCCTGCACAGCGAAGCCAGCCATGAATTCCCACGACGACGACACGCGGCGCGGCCGCGGCGACAGTCCCTGGAGCAACGCGCGACCGCGCAGCGGACCGCGTCCGGACAAGCGCGACAGCACCCGCGATGTCGAGCGCGTGCCGCGTCCGGAAGTCCGGCAGCGCCACGACGAACTGCGCCTGTTCGGCATCAATGCATGTGCCGCCGCATTCGCGCGGCGTCCGCAGGACGTGCGCAAGGTCTATCTCACGGAGGAACGCATTCCGCAGCTCAAGCGTCTGCTCGCATGGTGCGTGCAGCAGCGGCTCGGCTATCGCGTCGTCGAGGCGGCCGATCTCGCGAAACTCACGGCCAGCCAGCATCACGAAGGCATCTGCCTCGAAATGCTGCGCCAGCCGCCGCAGCCGCTGCGCGAACTGATCGCGCGACTGCCGCCGGCGCCGCGGCCGGCCGTGCTCGTGCTGCTCGACGGCGTCGGCAATCCGCACAATTTCGGCGCGGTGCTGCGCAGTGCCGCGAATTTCGGCGTCGCCGGCGTCGTGCTGCCGCCGGATTCGTCGCTGACGCTTTCTGGCGCGGCCTGCCGCGTCGCCGAAGGCGGTGCGGAAGTCGTACCGCTCGCGCGTCCGCAGGGCGGCGAGGACATGCTGGCCGCGCTGCGCGCCGCCGGCTTCACGATCGCCGCGACCGTGCCGCGCGACGGCGTGTCGCTGTACGCCGCACCGCTGCCGGCGCGCACCGCGTTCGTGTTCGGCGCCGAGAACGAAGGCATGAGCGCCGCGCTGATCGCATCGGCGGATCGGCGCCTGACGATCCCGGGGACCGGCGAAGTCGAGAGTCTCAACATCGCCGCGAGCGCGGCCGTGCTGTTCGCCGAACATTACCGCCAGCACGGCGGCGCGGCATGAGCGCGCGGCTCGCGCTCGTCGCGCTGCTCGTGCGCGACTACGACGAAGCGATTGCGTTCTTCACGCAGGCGCTGCGCTTCGAACTCGTCGAAGACAGCGACCGCGGCGGCGGCAAGCGCTGGGTTGTCGTCGCGCCGCCGGGAGGCGGCGCCGGCCTGCTGCTCGCGCGCGCGGCGACGGACGAACAGCGGTTGCAGATCGGCGATCAATCCGGCGGCCGCGTGTTCCTGTTTCTCGAAACCGACGAATTCGACGCGCAGTACGCACACATGCGCGCGCACGGCGTGCGCTTCGCCGAGGAGCCGCGCCACGAGGACTATGGCAGCGTCGTCGTGTTTCTCGATCTCTGCGGCAACAAGTGGGATCTGCTGCAGCGCCGGTAACCGCGAGAAACTCAAGTCGTGTCAGAGATGCCGCGTTTCCGCCGGCGGATTCCACCAGTTGTCGTTGCGGCCGTCGTACCAGGTCATCGGTGCATCGATCAGCGTCTGCGGCGGCACATCGTCGAGGCAGGCGATGTTGATCGAGAAGAACGCGCCGCCGATCTGTTCGACGTAGCCGTCGCTGTAGGCGTGCAGGCCGCAGTGGCGGCAGAAACGATAGGTGCCGGACAGGGTGTTGAACTGGTAGCTCGACAGCGCGTCCTGACCCGAGATCAGCCGGAACTGTTCCGGCTTGATCGTGATTCCCCATTTGCGCAGTTTGCTGCAGATCGAGCAATTGCAGCGGCCGGTTCCCTGGCTGAAATCGATGTCGGCCTCATAGCGGACCGCGCCGCAGTGGCAGCTGCCGTGGTAGGTCTGCTGGGTCATCGCGTTCTCTCCGTTCGTGCCCCGAAGGGCGGGCCGGCAGAGCATGCCCGACAATGAGGGCACTTTCTGCCCTTATTGTTGCCGGGCGCGCTCCGCGGCCCGGGACGGCGCGAACGGAAGCACGTCGGTCCACGAGCCAGCCGGAAAGCGCAAGGTCTCGAACGTTTCGTCCGGCAGCAGCGAGGCCATCGAAAAGCTGATCACGCACGAGGTCTTGCGCCGGCGCTCGGCGGCGCGCTCGAGCAGCTTCGCGAGTTCGCGTTCACCGGGCTTTTTCGTCGCATAGAGATAGGCGCCGTCGGGACTGACGCGATCGGCACCGCGATCGATCTCGTCGACGATCACGAGCTTCGGCTTCGCCGGCGGTGCGCAATTGCCGATGTTCTGCACGTGGATGCGCGGAAACAGCTCGTTGCCGGCGCGGCTGACGAGCGAGGCGGCGAGGCGCGCGTCGGAGGCCAGCGCGGTGACGTGCAGCTCGATCAGATAGAAGTCGCGATAGGCGATCAGCGTGTGGCGCACGACGCGCGTCGAATGACCGACGATGGTCGCACAGATGCGTTGCCGCGCTTGCAGCTCGCGGCCGTCGTCGAGGTCGATCGTGCGTCGTGTCCAGGGATCGAGACGCACGACCGGTACACCGGCCGCCGTCGCCCCGCGATTGATGTCGAGGCACGAGCCCGCCAGTTGAGCGCCGCGGCTCAACGCCTCGTCTTCGGCCATCTTGCCGAGCGGACGGACCTGGATTTCGAAATCGGTGTCGAGATCGCCGCCGTAGCGATAGACCATGACGGCGCCATTCAGCGGCTCCGGATCGCGCGCGCTGCGCTGCAGTTCGAACTTCCCGGCGCGCCGCGGGAACAGGATCCGCGATTCGCGCACGAGCTGCGTGCGCGCCGCGCGTTCGTCGGCCTCGGCGCGTTCGCGCGACGCTTTCATGGCGGCGTCGGCGGCGTCGGCCGCATCCTGCGCGGCGACTTGTGCCGCGGCACAGAGGCCCAGCGCGCAGCGCGCGGCAAACGAAATCCAGTATGCGGTCATGCACTGTCCAGCGGCGGTCCCGGGTCGACGCGTTGTAGCGCGCCGGCGGACTGCCGCCAAGTCCGTCACCGTGTCGTTGCGG